>NZ_CAKKTK010000057.1:0-31341 GCF_920656135.1 Frankia sp. Cppng1_Ct_nod
GTGATCTGGTGCGCGGTTGGACGATCTGGCCCGGCCGGACCTGGCTCGCGCGACGCTGCCGCCGCGGGGACAACTGCATCACCTCGCCGGAGGTGGTGATGCGCACGGAACTGGTGCGACAACACGGCGGTCTGCGAGCGGAGCTCCCGCACACCCATGACATGGAGCTGTGGCTTCGACTGGCCGCGCTTGCCGATGTCGGCCATGTGGACGGTCCCGATCAGGCATGGCACCGCGAGCATCCCGCGAGTCTGTCCGTTCGGGATTTCGCCTCCCAGGTGAGCGACCTTCGTGAACGCCACCACGCGTTCCAGGTTCTGTTCTCCGAAATGGGGTCCCGCATAGACCGGGCCGGGCAATTGGCCGCGGTGGCCAGGCACGCACTGACCCTGGAAGCACTCGACCGGGCCTGCCGTGCGTACGACCGTGGTCATGTCCACGAGGTGCCGGTCGATGAGCTCGCCGCGTTCGCGCTCGAGCTGGAGCCTGCGGCTACCCGACTGCCGCAGTGGAAGGCCCTGGAACTTCGCCGTCGGATCGGGCCGCGTCTCACGCCGGTGTTGCCGCCCTTCGTCGCCCGTGCAGCCACCCGCCGGCTGGCCGACGAGTGGGGCCGGCGACAATGGCTACGGAATGGAGTCTGACTGTGACTACAGGATCATCGGCGACCCTGACGCGTGCGACCTCCGTGTGGACGAGCAGCGTGACCAGGCTTGCCGCTTCAGGATCACGGGTCCGGCTGTTAGAGCCGACCGCCCCGGAGCGTGCCGCGGTTCGGGCTACCGTGGTCATCCCGTGCTACCGCTACGGCCACTTTCTCGAAGCTGCTGTCAGCAGCGCACTCGACCAGCCGGGCGTGAACGTCGATGTGATCATCGTCGATGACGCCTCACCGGATGGAAGCGGAGACCGCGCGGAGGAGATAGCCGGGCGAAACCCCGCTGTCAGCGTCATCCGGCACCCCCGCAATGCCGGGCACATAGCCACCTTCAACGACGGGCTCGCGGCCGCGAGCGGCGACTACGTCGTCGTGCTTTCGGCCGACGACCTTCTGGCCCCCGGTTCGATCAGCCGTGCGACCTCCCTGATGGAAGCCCATCCGAACGTCGGCCTGGTGTACGGAAGGACGCCGAGGTTCACCGGTCAGCCACCACTGCCGACGCGGACCGGTGCCGAGAGCTGGCTGGTGTGGGCCGGTAGGCACTGGCTCGCCCAGCGTTGCCGTGCGGGTCGGAACTGCATCTTCAGCCCCGAAGCGATCATGCGGACATCGGTGTTGAGGCAGATCGGTGGATACGATCCGATCCTGCCGCACACCTCCGATCTGGCGATGTGGCTCCAGGCCGCGACACTGGCGGATGTCGGTTATGTACTCGGTCCGGAGGCCGCCTTCTATCGGGAGCATGGGCAGAACATGCACTCGTCGACGTTCGAGGGAAACCGCGGGTCCGGCATGGTCATCGATCTGCGGGAACGGCGACGCACCTTCGACGAGGTCCTGGCCTGGGCGGACCACCGAGCGCCACTGCCGCCGGACCTGAGGGAACAGGCCCACCGCGCCCTCGCCACCGAGGCCCTTGACCTGGCGAACCGGGCATACTTCTGGGGTGTCCCGGACGGCTGGCCAGTGTCCGAGCTGGTCGACTTCGCCGTCGAGACCTGGCCGGAGATCCGCCGCTCGCCGCGCTGGCGGCTGTTCAGCGTCAAGCACTCCCTCGGTCCGAGATGGTCGCGACACAACCCTCTCTGCCTGCCGCAGAACGTGATGGTTCGTGCGCAGAACCAGATCCGTGAGTGGCGCTGGGAACGAGTCGGGCTCTAACGCGTGCCTCAGGACACCATCTGGCCGCGCTCGGTCGCCGCCCCGGTCCTGCCGTTGTCCAGCCGGCTTCGAGCGGCGCCCACGCGGACGGCGTGGCGGTGAGCGGTTCCGCGAACGACCAGCTTGGCAAACTGGTCCGCAAAGGGGCCTTGTGGACCACGCTCAACGTGGGGCTCACCCGTTTCGGCCAGTTCGGCATCGGGATCGTTGTCGCGCGGATCATCGACCCCAACGCGTTCGGCGTCTTCGCCGTCGCCCTCACAGTACTCAACATCGTGATCAACGTCTCCGAACTCGGGGTCAGCGCGGCGCTGATCCGGGGAGACGCCGAGGACGAACGGCGTATCGCCCCCACCGTGGCCACCATCTCGGTGTTGACCAGCTCCACGCTGAGCCTTCTCATGGTCGCGTTGGCGCCGGATCTGTCGCGACTTCTCGGTGCGGCCGATGCGACCGACGCGGTACGGGTCCTGTCCATCACCGTGTTCCTGGCCGGATTCGGCGCCGTCCCGTCGGCGTTGCTCAAGCGGGACTTCCGTCAGGACCGTCAGTTCGTCGCCGACACAGCGAGCCTGGTGGTGTCGACCGCGCTCATCCTGCCGCTCGCCATGGCCGGCTGGGGGGCCATGGCGCTTGCCTGGTCGAGGGCCGGGGGGCAGGTGGTCGCCGTCCTCATCCTGATCGCCTATTCGACCCGCAGCGTCCGGTTCGGTTTCAAGCGGTCGGAGGCCCGGGACCTGCTCGTGTTCGGCCTTCCGCTGACCGGATCCAACATCGTCGGCTTCCTGTTGATCAATATCGACTACATAGTCATCGGACGGAAACTGGGCGCCGTCCCGCTCGGCCTTTACACCCTGGCGTTCAACATGTCGGGCTGGCCGATGAATGTTTTCAGCTCGGTCGTCCGCAGCGTTGCCCTGCCCGCGTTCGCACGAATACGTGAAGACACCGCGACCCTGCCGAAACGGTTCACAGGCGCGGCAGGAAACGTGGCGGCGGTCACCTTCCCGGTTTGTGCGATCATGGCCGGTCTGGCGACACCGCTGATCGTCGGCGTGTACGGCGAGAAATGGCGACCCGCGGCGGCGGTGCTGGTCTGGCTGGCCGTACTGGGCGCCCTGCGGACCGTGATCGAACTGTGTCTGGACTTCGTGGTCGCTCTGGGCAGGACCCGATGGATCCTGAATCTGCAACTCTTGTGGCTCATCGCCCTCACCCCGGCCATGGTCATCGGAGTGGACGCCGACGGGATCGTCGGCGCCGGGATCGTCCACTCCCTGGTGACCGCCGGAATCGTCCTACCCGCCTGCGTGTGGATGCTCCGCCTCGGCGGCATCACCCCCGCACTGTTCGTGCGCGCACTGGCGACGATCATTATCGCCGCGGTGGGTGCGGGGACGCTTGCGCATCTCGTAGCCGCACGCGTCGCCAACCCATGGCTGGGGTGCGTCGCGGGAGGTCTGGTCGGCGTCGCCGCCTACGCCGCGATGCAACGCAGGCGGACCCGGATCCTCGTCCAGCAGCTTGCGTCCCGCCGGAACCGAAACCGCGTGTCTCTACCAGACCCGGATCGGACCGCAGACCCCGAGGGGGACCCGGCCAGGACGATCAGCACTGTCAACGACTACCCCGGACTGCCGCTCCAAAGAGGAGCCGATGCGATGTCAGTAGGCGTCCTGGTGGACTCCCCACCCACCATGCCGCTCCTGTTGCGGACCTACGTCCCACGAGCGCGGACAGCACCTCCGCCTCCTGTCGTTCCCGCGGGACCGCCAGCTCCCGCGGGACCGCCGACCTCACCGGCACGAGGACGCCGTGCCGGTGGAAGACATCGACGCCGCTGAGACCCCGGCACAGGCCCGAACGGGTTCGAACGCTTCGAACGCGGTTCACGCGGTCAGGGCGTCACGTAGGGCGTCCACCACCGTCCGCTGGTCGTCGTCGGTCAGATGATGGTGCAGCGGCAGGATCACCGAACGACTCGTAAGCCACTCCGTAACAGAAAGATCACCATGCGGGACGTCGGCGTACGGCGGTTCCAGGTGTGCCGCCATGATCCCACGGCGGGCAGAGACACCTCGGGACGCCAGAAACGCGAGGACATCCTCCCGGGAACGTGGCGCATCCTCCGGGAGGATGACCCAGAACGCCTGGTAGTTGGCCTCCCCGTGAGACGGGTCCCGGACCGGGACCAGGCCCGCGATGTCAGCGAGCAGATCGTGGTAGCGGGCCGCCAGGGTTCGCCGCCGGGCCACCATCCGCTCGAGGCGACCCAACTGGACAAGGCCGACCGCGGCCTGCAGGTCGGTCATCCGGTAGTTGAACCCGACCTCCAGGTACTGTTCGAGGACTATCCGGTCGCTGGTGTGCCGGTCGGCGGCGCTGACGCTCATCCCGTGCTCACGCAGCCGGCGTAGCCTGACCGCATCCGCTTCGTCATCCAGGGTGAGCATGCCGCCTTCGCCGGTGGTGAGCAGCTTGCGCGGGTGGAACGACCAGGCCGCGACCCGTGCCCCGGCGCCCACCGGAGAGCCCCGGTAGGTGGAGCCGGCCGCACATGCGGCGTCTTCGACCACGGCGATGCCGAGGGGGTCGCACAGTGCCCGCATGGCCTCGGTGTCCGCGGGCATCCCACCCTGGTGGACGAGAATGACCGCTTTCGTTCGCGGGGTGAGGACCGTTTCCACGGTCTTCGCCGTGAGATTGCCGGTGGCCGCCTCGACATCGGCGAACACCACCTCGCCGCCGACATAGCGCACACAGTTCGCCGTGGCGATGAACGAGAACGACGGGACGACCACCTCGTCCCCCGACCCCACCCCCACCGCGATCATGGCAAGGTGCAGGGCGGTCGTGCACGAACTGGTCGCAACAGCGTGACCGGCACCTACGTGGTCGGCGAACGCCCGCTCGAACGCGGCCACCCGCGGACCCTGCGCAACCCAGCCGCTTGCCAGGGTCTCCGCAACCGCGTCCGCCTCCTCCTGACCGAGCCAGGGCTTCATGACGGGGATCGTCACGAGGCCGCTCCGGCCGCGCCCTCGTCCTGTCCGTCCGGCCCGCAGTGTTGCTCCGCCTGCCACCAGTCGACCAGGCGCCGCAGCCCTTCCGCAAGGTCGATCTCAGCCTTGAAGCCGAGCCTCGACGCAGCGGCGGCGGTGTCGGCGAGTCGCCGGGACACCGGACTCGCGGCCCGGGCCGGGCCGAACTCCAGTCCGAGGTCGGCGCGTCCCATAACCGCCTGGAGAGATTCGGCCAAGGCACGCAGGGACGTCTCGGTACCCGAGGCGACGTTGAACACCTCGTCGGTGACGTCGGCCTCCGCCGCCAACAGGTTCGCCCGCGCGATGTCATCGGTGTAGACGAAGTCCATCGTCTGGGAACCGTCGCCGAGGATCAGCGGAGCCGTGCCGGCGGCGATCCGTTCCATCCAGCGAACCAGCACCTCGGTGTAGACGCCGTGGATGTCCATCCTCGGGCCATACACGTTGAAATAACGCAACGCGACATAGTTGAGCCCGTGCGCCGCGTGGAAGCTGCGCAGCAGACCTTCGTTGAACAACTTCGCGGCGCCGTAGAGGGTGTCGTTGGCGTAGGGATGGTGGTCCTCCCTGGTCGGGAAGTCGACCGCCTGCCCGTACACGGATGCGGACGATGACGCGACCACCTTGCGGACGCCTGCGGCAAGCGCGGCCTCGACCACGTCATAGGTGCCGTCGACAAGGACCTCCAGTGCCAGCCGCGGTTCCTCCACGCACTGGGTGATCCGCAGAGCGGCCAGATGGAAGACGACGTCGATACCAACCATCAGCTCGGCGAGCAGCGTCCGGTCCTGGATGTCCCCTTCCACCAGGCGCACCCGGCCGGAAGCCAGCGCGCCCACGAGATTGGCTCTCCGGCCACGGACGAAGTTGTCGACAACGATGATCTCAGCCGCCCCGGCCGCGACCAGACGATCACAGACCGCCGAACCGATCGTGCCGGCTCCGCCCGTCACCAGACAGCGGGACCCTGCCAGCGGCACTGCTGCCGTCTGCGTGCTTTCCACCTGAAGTTACTTCCCTCCGTCGTTGCAGGGTTGCCGTGAGGATTGCCGTGGGGATTGCCGTGGGAGGCACGGCGATGAAGAGCGAGCCGAACGCGCGAACGGAATCAACGCGCTCCGGGTTCGAGTACCGCCTCAACGATCAACGCGCAGCGGAACCGTGGCGCCGTAGTACTCCAGGCTTCGGGACGCGGCCTCCAGGATGTCGAGCACGCGCAGTCCGGCACGGCCGTCGGTGCGGGCCGCCCGGCCTTCGCTGATGGCGTCCGCCCACTCGGTCATGACCGAGGCAAGTGCCTCACGTTCGAGAAGTGCCGGGGCCACCATGTCACCGCTCCGATAGGAGATCATCCTGTCGTAGCGGGCCTCGTCCCCGAGGTTCTCGGCGGAGCTCAGGTCCACCCCGCGGTCATGGATCGTCAGCCGCTGTGCGGGATTGAGGTCGTCCCAGACCAGCGTCCGCCGGGACCCGCCGACGATCGTGGTACGAACCTTGGTCGGAGACAGCCAGTTGACATGGGCATGAGCGATCGCGCCGCCGGTGAGTGACAGCGTCAGGTAGGCGACGCAGGCTCGGCCCGCACCGATCGGATCGGCGCCCTGCGCGGAGACCGCCTGGGGAACCACACCGGGTGGCAGAATGAAGTCGAGAATCGACAGATCATGCGGGGCGAGGTCCCAGAGCACGTCGACGTCACGCTGGATGAGACCCAGGTTGATGCGCACCGAGTCGACATAGTGAATGTCACCGAGCTCCCCTCCGTGCACGAGCTCACGTATTTTCGTCACTGCCGGCGTATAGCAGTAGGTGTGGTCACACATCAGGACCAGCCCGCGTTCCTCCGCCGCATCGACAAGCTTGGCGCCTTCCGCCGACGATGAGGCCAGGGGTTTCTCCACGAGAAGGTGCTTTCCGGCGTCCAGTGCCCGCAGGGCGACCTCGGCGTGGGTCGCGGCGGGAGTGGCCACGGCGACCGCGGTGACGTCCGCGTCTCCCAGGACGTCATCAAGCGAGGACGTCGTCCGCACCGTGCTGTAGGGACCGACAACCGCGCGGGCCCTTTCAGCATCGAGGTCACACAACCACCGCAGCCGCATCCGGGGCGAAGCCTGGATATTGCGAACCAGGTTCGGACCCCAGTACCCAGCGCCCACCACGGCGACGCCTATTGGCTCCGACATGACTCGCCACCCCCGATGAACGATCACTCCATTGCGGTTGATAGCGATGATTATGCCAACAGCAGGCGACTTGGTGGACAACACCTTCCCAGGCATTGCCACAATAATGGAACTCTTTTTTGACAACGGATGGCAGAGACCCCAATCATCACCCGATCCAAGACCCACTCAGCCCCTAGGAATCCCCGGAGAAATCTCTACTCGAGCCGTCACCGTATGGCGCACGGACCGTCTCCGTACGGCGCACCAGGTCGTTACTGAGGAGAAGCGTGGAAGGCGTTCTGGGTGGCCTCGAGCCCATAACCCACCAGCGACTCGACCGCGTCGGCCACACGGTCCAGCACAAACGGCAGTTCCTTGCGCTCGGGCACCGAAAAGTCCCGCAGGACGAAGTCGGCCGGGTCCATCCGGCCGGGCGGACGGCCGATACCGACCCGCACTCGCAGGTACTCCCGCGATCCCAGCGAAGCTGTGACCGACCGCAGGCCGTTATGGCCGTTGTCGCCGCCCCCGATCTTGAGCCGGACCGTTTCGAAGGGGAGATCCAGCTCGTCGTGGATGACGACAATCCGCCCGACGTCAGCCTTGAAGAACGTCCGGAGGGCCGCCACCGGCGCACCCGAAGTGTTCATGAAGGAGCCAGGCTTGGCGAGCACGGTACGCGCTCCGGCAAGCCTGGATTCCACGACGTCCGCACGTCCCCGATGGGAACGGAAACGGCCCCCGACCCGCTCGGCGAGCAGGTCGAGGACCATGGACCCGACATTGTGACGATTTCCCGCATAGGCGGGGCCTGGATTACCCAGACCGATGACCAGCCACGGACCGGTAGCCAGGCCGTCGGTTTCCGGCGGCGTCATCAGTCCCTCAGCCCCTCAGTCCCTCAGCCCCTCATCAGACCGACGAGTCCGCCTTCTCAGCCGCCGCGGCGCTTGCGGCGGCGCTTGCGGCACCGCCACCGGTTGCCTGCTCGGCCTCGGCAAGTTCGGCATCCATCTGGGCTGCGGTCAACTTTGCCTGTCCCTGGACGACAACCTGCGCGGCGTCCGTCTCCAGCGCCGAGCCCTTGGGGAGGACGAGCTGACCGGCGCTGATGCTCGCGCCGGGCTGGAGACCGGTGATGTCGACCTCGATGGACCCCGGGATTTCGGTCGCATCGGCCTGCAGCGAGATGGTGTTCAACTGCTGGTCGACGAAGGTGTCGCTGTGGGCGTCACCGACCAGCACAACCTGGACCTCGATGGTCACCCGCTCACCCTTACGGATGATGACCAGGTCGATGTGCTCGTAACTGCCCTTGATCGGGTGCCGCTGGACCTCCTTCGGCAGGGCGAGCTGCGTCCCGTCGGACAGTTCCAGCGTGAGCAACACGTTCGTACCGGCGTCGGTCTTGAACGCGTGGAGAAGTTCGTGAGCCTGCAGCGAGATGTGGCGGGGCGGCTGACCGTGGCCGTACAGAACGGCCGGGACCTTGCCGGCCTTGCGGGTACGACGAGCCCCGCCCTTACCGAACTCGGTGCGGGGCTCCGCGACGATGCGGACCTCGGACATGGCGGTACTCATCCTCTCCGTGCAACTATTGGGAACCAGCGAAGTGTGCTGGACGTTCCCCTCCGGTGCGGTCTTCCACACTACTTCACGGGTACGGGGTGCTCCCGGCCAGGCCCGGCTCACAGCCACGCCATCACGCCTGGACGAACAGGTCACACCTCGCGGTCACACTTCGCCCCGCCTTGTTCCGGAGCCGTTCCGCAGCCCTTCCGGAGCCCTTCCGCAGCGACCCGTCGGCGACGGAGTCACCTCCGGGGAGCGAACATGATGAGGCCCACGCCGGCCAGACAGACCAGCGCACCGGCAATGTCGTACCGGTCGGGCCGGTAACCGTCGGCAACGACACCCCAGGCGAGAGACCCGGCAACGAACACCCCGCCGTAGGCCGCGAGGACGCGCCCGAAGTGCGGGTCCGGCTGGAGGGTCGCGACAAACCCATAGGCGCACAGCGAAACCAGACCACCGCAGACGAAGGGGACACCCCGGTGCTCCCGGATCCCCTGCCACACCAGCCACGCCCCACCGATCTCCGCGAGCGCGGCGAGGACGAACAGTGCGGCGGTGCGGACGACGACCATGAGGCCTTTCGCGGGAGCGTGTCCGAGAACCGTCTGCCCGGCCCGGTGGGACCGGAGGACCGATCCTGGACCTAAGGTAATTGCCGTGCGTGTTCTCATCGTCGAAGACGAGCTCCGCATGGCGGCGCTGCTCCGGCGCGGCCTCGTCGAGGAAGGCTACGCCGTCGACGTCGTGGGGAACGGCACGGACGCGGTATGGCTCGCCACCGAGGTCGCCTATGATGCCGTCGTACTGGACCTGATGCTTCCGGGCATCGACGGATTCGAGGTCTGCCGGCGGCTGCGGGCAGCGGGGCGTTGGGCGCCGGTACTGATGCTGACCGCCCGCGGTGTGGTGTCCGACCGGGTTCAGGGACTCGACGCCGGGGCTGATGACTACGTCGCCAAACCGTTCAGCTTTGCCGAACTCTCGGCCCGGCTGCGGGCGCTGATCCGCCGTGGCGCGCCCGTGCGGCCGATCGTGCTACGCGTGGGTGACCTGTCGCTGGACCCGGCTGCACGCCGAGCCAGGCGCGGCACCACGGAACTGGACCTCTCCCCCCGGGAGTTCGCGATCCTGGAGTTGTTCATGCGTCATCCGGGCGAGGTACTGACCCGGACACGCATCCTCGAACACGTCTGGGACTTCGCCTACGACGGGATGTCGAATGTTGTCGACCAGTACATCGCCTACCTGCGTCGCAAGATCGACCGTCCGTTCGGGATGGACCAGCTGGAGACGGTCCGCGGGGCCGGCTACCGGTTGCGTGCTCCCGCCGGGTAACACCCTCTGATGCCGCTGCGGCTCCGCCTCGCCATCCTGTTCGGGCTGGGGGCCGCCGGCGTGCTGGCCGTCGCCGGCATCGGCTTCTTCTTCCAGTTACGGGCGAGCCTGGACGCCTCCTTGGACTCCACGCTGCAGGCCCGTTCGGAGGCGCTGGCGGTCAGGCTCGCCCAGTCGCCGGTGGGACAGCCGCCGGTAGGGCAGCCACCCGCCGGTTCCACCGCCGCCGAGCCGGATGACGCCACGCAGATCCTCAACGTCGACGGAACGGTGCTGGCGTTCTCCCACGGCGCCGGCAGCCGGCCGGAGATCAGCGTTCAACAGATCGCAACGGCCCGCACCGCACCCGTCTTCGTCACGAAGTACCTCGCGGGCGAGCGCAGACGGCTGCTCGCAGCCCCGGCCCGGTCCGCCGGAACCACCGTGGTGTGCGTGGTCAGCGTTCGTACCGACATCACCGACAACGCCGAGGACCACGCCCGGGACGTGATCGTCGTGGGCGGACCACCGGCCGTCGGGCTGGCGGGCCTCGGCGCCTGGCTGCTGGCCGGGGCTGCCCTGCGGCCGGTGGAACGAATGCGCCGGCAGGTCGCCGACATCACCGCCCATGATCCAGCCATGGTGCTCGAGGTCCCCGCGACCCGGGACGAGATCGCGGCACTCGCGAAGACGATGAACGGACTGCTGACCAGGTTGCGGCATGCGGTCGCCCGGGAACGTGGGTTCGTCGCGGACGCCGGCCACGAACTGCGTACTCCACTGACGATCCTGAAGGCCGAACTCGAGCTCGCCGGCCGACCGGGGAGGTCGCGCGAGGAACTCGCGGCCGCGGTGGCGAGCGCCGCCACGGAAACCGACAGGCTGGTCCGGCTGACCGAGGACCTTCTCCTGCTGGCCCGTGCGGACGAGGGCGCGGCCATCCTGCGCATGTCCGTGTTCTCTCTCGGAGAGGTACTGGCGGCCACCGCGTACGGAGCGGCGCTGCGCCATGGTGCCGGCCCCGCCTCCGTCACACTCGACGTGCCCGAGGCGCTCGTCGTGATCGCCGACTCGGACCGGATCCGTCAGGTCATGGGCAACCTTCTTGACAACGCGCTGCACCATGCACCGACTGGAACAGCGGTGGAGGTCGCCGCCTGGCGCTCCCGCGACGTGGCGGTCCGACAGCCCGCCGTCGTCATCGAGGTCCGCGATCACGGGCCGGGCTTCCCGCCGGGATTCCTCCCCCATGCCTTCGAACGGTTCCGCCGCGCCGATGTCGCCCGCGACCGGGACGCCGGTGGGGCCGGCCTGGGCCTCGCCATCGTCCGCACCCTCGTAACGGCGCACGGTGGGACGGTGACAGCCACGAACCGGCCGGATGGCGGTGCCGTCGTCCGGGTGCTTCTTCCGTCAGCCAGCAGCGCGACCTGAATGAATACGGCCGTAGGTGGTGCGCAGGGGACGGCCGGAACCACCCCACCGGCACTGCACGATCTCCGCGGCGATCGACACGGCTGTCTCCTCGAAGGTGCGCGCCCCGAGGTCAAGCCCGATGGGCGAGCGCAGCCGGGCGAGCTCGTCGTCGGTGAGCCCGGCCGCACGGAGCCGGTCCAGCCGGTCGGCATGAGTCCGCCGTGACCCCATCGCCCCGACATAGGACGCAGGTGAACGCAACGCGGTCGCAAGCACCGGGATGTCGAACTTCGGGTCGTGGGTCAGCACGCAGATGACCGTGCTGGGTTCCACTCGGGTGCGGGCCAGGAAGCGTTCCGGCCACTCGCACACCACCTCGTCCGCATGCGGGAAACGCCTGCTGGTCGCGAACACGGGACGGGCATCACACACCGTGATGTGATAGCCGAGAAACGAACCCACCCGTGCCACGGCCGCGGCAAAGTCGGTCGCCCCGAAAACAATCATGCGGGGAGGCGGGGCGAAGGCCTGGATGAAGACCGCAACCCCGGCTGGACGCCGCGCGCCGCCCGGCCCGTAGTGACGCACCCCGGTCAGTCCCTGCGCGAGCATCCCCTGCGCGTCGTCCACGACCGCCGTGTCAAGCCCGCCGGCACCGAGCGACCCCGTAACCCGGTCCGACCACACGGCCATCTGCCGTCCGAGATACTGCCGGTCGAGATCCCCGCCACCGATCAGCGTCGCGAGTGCCACCGGCTCGGCCACCGCCAGGGAGGCAAGCACGTCCCCTACCCTCGCGTTACCCGGCCGGATCAGGATGTCGAGCGTCCCGCCGCAGGTCAGGCCGACTCCGAAGGCATCGGCATCGCTGATCCCATAGGTGTGGCGGACCGCCTCGCCCGACCCCAGAACGCCGACGGCGGCCTGGTAGACCGCGCCTTCGACGCATCCACCGGACACACTGCCGATGACGTCACCAGCCGCGTTCACCGCCATGGCCACACCGGGTTGGCATGGGGCGCTTCCCCGTACGCCCACGACCGTGGCCAGCGCGAACAGGCTCCCTTCCGCCTGCCATAGCCGCAGTTGCTCGGCAATTTCGCGCATGGATCGCGGTCAGACGGTCAGACAGCCCGCCGGTCAGGCGTCACCGCCGAAAAGTTCGGTCACGGAACCGTCCTCGAAGACGGCCTTGATCGCGGCAGCGAGCAACGGCGCGATCGACAGCTCGGTGAGCTTGTCGATGCGGGCCTCACTGCGCAGCGGCAGGGTGTTGGTGAGCACGACCTCACTGATGTCGGAGTTCTTCAGGCGGTCGACAGCGGGGCCGGAGAGCACACCGTGGGTGGCCGCGGCAATCACCTCGACGGCACCGTGTTCCCGAAGCGCCTCGGCCGCCTTGGTGATGGTGCCCGCAGTGTCAATCATGTCGTCAACGATGATGCAGGTCCGACCACGCACCTCACCGACCACGTCGAACATCTTCACCTGGTTCGGGACGTCCGGGTCGCGACGCTTGTGGATGATTGCCAGCGGGCAGCCGAGCCGGTCGGTCCAACGCTCGGCGACCCGGACGCGGCCCGCATCCGGCGCCACCACGGTGACGGCCGACGTGTCGAGCTTGCCCTCGATGTACTCGGCAAGCAGCGGGAGCGCGAACAGATGGTCGACCGGGCCGTCGAAGAAGCCCTGGATCTGGGCGGTGTGCAGGTCCACCGACATCAACCGGTGCGCGCCGGCGGTCTTGAACAGGTCCGCGACGAGCCGGGCCGAGATCGGCTCCCGTCCGCGGTGCTTCTTGTCCTGCCGGGCGTAGGGGTAGAACGGCGCGACCACGGTGATGCGCTTCGCGTTCGCGCGCTTCAGCGCGTCCACCATGATGAGTTGTTCCATCAGCCAGGTGTTCACTGGCGCGGAGTGACACTGAAGCACGAAAGCGTCACACCCACGGACGGACTCCTCGAACCGGACGAAGATCTCGCCGTTCGAGAACTCGTAGGCGCTGGTGGGTACCGGCTCGACGTCGAGTTCCCGAGCCACCTCGGCTACCAGCTCAGGGTGAGCGCGGCCACCGAAAAGCATCAGGTTGCGCCGGTTCTCCGTCTGGTAGGCCATCAGTATTTCTCCAACCTCATTCGCTCGGTCACGCCCGGTCCTCGTGAATACGCCGCCGGCCTCTACGTTCGATGCCCGCCGTCGGAAACGCCAGCGATCGCGACCCGGGCGGACCCCGTGTGGTCCAGTTCACCACCCGGCGGGTCGGCGGCTGCCGCGGCCCGCGCCGCCGCGGTACCCGGACGCCGCCGTTGCACCCATCCCTCGATCGTCCGCTGTCGGCCGTCCCGGACGGCCAACGCACCCGGAAGTACATCCTCGGTGACAACCGAACCCGCTCCGGTATACGCACCGTCACCAACATGCACCGGCGCAACCAGCACGGTGTCACTGCCTATCTTGACATCCGCGCCGATCACCGTGCGGTGCTTGGCGACACCGTCGTAGTTCGCGAAGATCGTGCCACACCCGATGTTGCTCCGTGGGCCGATCACCGCATCGCCGACGTAGGACAGGTGAGGCACCTTGGCGTCATCGGCGATCTCCGCCGCCTTCGTCTCCACGAACGCGCCGAGCTTGACCCCCCGCCCGATGCGCGTACCCGGGCGCAGGTGGGTGTAGGGACCGACCGTGGCGTCCGGACCGATCACCGAGCCGGTCGCGGTGGTCCGGCTGACCGTCGCCCCGGCGCCGACCACCGTGTCGGTCAGCGTGCAGTCCGGACCGACCACGGCACCGGAGGCCACCCGGGTCCGGCCGTGCAGGAAGGTGTTCGGCAGCAGCGTCGTGTCCGGCTCCAGCGTCACGTCGGCATCGATCCAGGTGGCGCAAGGATCGACTACTGTGGTGCCCGCCCGCATCGCCGCGGCCACGATCCGGTCCCGCAGAACGCCCCCGGCCGCTGCCAGCTGGACCCGGTCGTTCACCCCGGATGCCTCGGCCGCGTCGTCGAGCGGATGCGCGGCAACCACCTGACGCCGCGCGAACAGCGTCCCGACGACATCGGTCAGGTACTCCTCACCCTGGGCGTTGTCTGTCGTCAGGGATGTCAGCGCAGCCAGCAGCGGACCGGCCGTGAACACGTACACCCCGGTATTGATCTCTCGGACGGCGGCCGTTGCCGGGTCGGCGTCGGCCTGCTCGACGATCGCCCGCACCTGACCCGAAGCCTCACGCACCACCCGCCCGTACCCGAACGGATCGACGACCTCCGCGGTCAGCACGGTCGCCGCCGCCGCCGCGTGCACATGAGCGGCGACCAGGGCGGACAACGTCGCACCGGTCAACAGTGGCGCGTCACCGGGGACGACAACCACCAGCTCGTCCGGGCGAATGCCCTCCACCGCCTGCAACGCGACCCGGACCGCGTGCCCGGTACCGCCCTGCCTGTCCTGCACGATCGGCAACAGCCCGGGGGCACGGCCGTCGATCGCCGCGATCACCTGCTCGCGCCCGTGCCCGACCACCACCAGCTGCCGGTCGGCGCCGAGTGGAGCCACCGCCGCAAGAACGTGCTCGAGGAGGCAGCGACCCGCTATACGGTGCAGCACTTTGGGGGTCACGGACCGCATCCGCTTACCCTCGCCTGCCGCGAGGACGACGACCGCCGCAAGACGTGGTTGGGTCACACGAGCTCCCATGATCGCGGACATCAACTCGGAGTATGTGGAGCATACCGGATTTCGACACACAGGTAAGGCGGACAATTCCGACGGAAGATAAATGGTTCACGTCGACCTCACCCGCCCGCCAAACCCCGGGCTCCGCCGCCACGACTCGAACGTGGACTAGAAGAACCAAAATCTCCTGTGCTGCCAATTACACTACGGCGGACCGAGGGAAAATCGAGGGTAGTGTACCATCACGAACCCGTTCATCCAAAAACGCCACCGCTCATCGTGACAAGTACCGGACCCACGACAACAAGCCCGCGGCATACGGATTGTTTTCGGGGATGTTCCCCGCGACGGGCGCCTCACGTTACCGTCACGAGCTACGGTGACACAACGACAGTCACCGCGACAATGGACGGGATCACGCCATGACCGCAACCGACACGGTGAACCCACCTGCCGCGACCCCTGCGGTGCCTGCTGTACCCGCACAGACCCGCCACACCAGGCCGCCGCGTTCCGCCATCAAGGCACGGGGCGAACAGGTCACCCTCGCGACGATCATTATCGTCCCGCTGGCGGCGGTCGCCGCCGCGATACCCCTGGTGTGGAACCAGTGGATCAGTTGGCGGGACGTGGTCCTCGCGACCGTCATGTACATGATTACCGGCCACGGCATAACGATCGGCTTCCACCGGTACTTCACCCACCGCGGGTTCAAGGCGGCCAGACCGGTCCGCATCGCGCTCGCCGTCGCCGGCAACATGGCGATCGAGGGCCCGGTGATCCGTTGGGTCGCCGACCACCGGCGCCACCACGCCTTCAGCGACAAGGCCGGCGACCCGCACTCGCCGTGGCGGTACGGCACCGGCACCGGCGCGGTGGCCAGAGGTCTGTGGCACGCCCACATCGGGTGGTTGTTCGACATCGAGCAGACCGACCAACGCCGGTACGCCCCGGATCTGCTCGACGACGCCGACATGGTCCGGGTAAGCCGGCTGTTCGGTGTCTGCGTGCTGGTGAGCCTGGCGGCCCCGGCTCTCGTCGGCGGGCTGTGGGGTGGTTCGTTCGAAGCCGCCGTGCAGGCGTTCTTCTGGGCGAGCCTGGTCCGCGTCGCCGTCCTGCACCACGTGACCTGGTCGACGAACAGCATCTGCCACGTCGTCGGTAAGCACCCCTACAAGTCGCGGGACCGCTCCGGCAACGTCTGGCAGCTCGCCTTCCTGTCGATGGGCGAGTCGTGGCACAACCTGCACCACGCCGAGCCGACCCTGGCACGTCACGGAGTCAAGCCCTGGCAGCTGGACTCAAGCGCATATCTGATCAAGCTGATGGAAACGTTGCACCTGGTCCATGACGTCCGCTGGCCCGACCCCGCACGTCTGGCGGCCAAGGAAGCCTGACCACGGGATCGGGCGGGGGCCGGCTCAGGCATCCTCGAGGTCGGTGGCTACGGCCAACCACGCCTCCTCGGTCCGGGACTTCTCGGCGACGAGCTCGCGTAGTTCGGTATCCAGCGCAAGCAGACGCCCGTGGTCGGTAGCCGCCTGCGCGAGCGCCGCGTGCAACGCTGTCTCCCGGCGGCCCAGCCGCTCCAGCGCCCGCTCGAGCCGGGTCAGCTCCTTGCGCGCCACCCGTACCTGCCCAGCTGACAGCGGGTTTGGTGCGCCGCTGGTGTTGTCGGCGCGTGCGTCGGCCGTCCCGGCGCGCGCGTCGGCCGCGTCAGCCGCGTCGACCAGCCCGCGGCGGCGGGACAGGTATTCCTCCACCCCGTTGGGCAGCATGATCAACGAGCCGTCGCCGAGCAGAGCGACGATGGTGTCGCAGGTCCGTTCCAGGAAGTAGCGGTCGTGGCTGACGACGACCATCGTGCCCGGCCACGAATCCAGAAGGTCCTCGAGCGCCGTGAGCGTGTCGGTGTCCAGGTCGTTGGTGGGTTCGTCCAGGAGCAGCACATTCGGGCGTCCCATGAGCAGCCGCAGCAGCTGCAGGCGGCGACGTTCGCCACCGGACAGTTCACCGACACGCGTCCACTGCCGGGCGGACGGCAGACCGAACTGCTCCAGTAGCTGACCCGCGGTCAGCTGCTTTCCGCGACCGACGTCGAGTGTCTGGCCGGCCTCCTGGACGGCTTCCAGCGCCCGAAGCTGCGGGTTCAGCTCGCGGATCTCCTGCGCGAGCATGGCCTGACGCACGCTCTTACCGACCCGGACGGTGCCGGAGCCGGGGTCCGCCTGACCGGTCAGCAGACGCAGGAGCGTCGTCTTACCGCTGCCGTTCACCCCGACGAGGCCCACTCGGTCCCCCGCGCCCAGTCGCCAGGTCAGGTTCTCGAACAGCGTCCGACCGCCGAGGCGCAGCGTCACGTCCTCGACGTCGTAGACGTCCTTGCCGAGCCGGGACGCGGCGAACGTGCGCAGGCCGAGAGCGTCGCGGGCCGGGGGCTCGTCCTCGATCAGGGCGTTGGCCGCGTCTATCCGGAACCGCGGTTTGCTGGTGCGGGCCGGCGGACCACGGCGCAGCCAGGCCAGCTCCTTACGGAGCAGGTTCTGGCGTCGGGACTCGGTGACCTCGGCCCGGCGCGCCCGTTCCGCGCGAGCCAGTACATACGCCGAGTAACCGCCCTCATAGGCGTCCACCCGGCCGTCGACGACCTCCCAGACCCGCTCGCACACCTCATCGAGAAACCACCGGTCGTGAGTGGCGACGAGCAGCCCGCCACGCCACGACACCAGGTGGGACGCGAGCCACGCCACGCCCTCGACGTCCAGGTGGTTGGTGGGCTCGTCCAGTATCAGCAGGTCGAGGTCGTCGACGAGGAGCGCGGCCAGGGCGGTGCGGCGGCGCTCCCCACCGGAGGACTGCCCGACCGTGTCATCGAGCCGGTCGAGCAGCCCGAGCCCGGCGAGCACCGACCGGCGCCGTGGATCAGCGGCCCAGACGTGGTCGGGGACGTCTCCGACCACAACCTGACGGACGGTCATGGTGGGTGAAAGTCGGTCGTCCTGCGCCAGGATGCCGACGCGCAGCGAACCGGCCTGCACGACACGACCCGCGTCCGGAACCGCCTCGCCGGCCAGGAGCTTCAGCAGGGTGCTCTTGCCCGCGCCGTTGCGACCGACGACACCGATCCGCTCACCGGTCCCGACGCCGAGGCTCACCCCGTCCAGCAGGGTGCGGGTACCGAAGGCGGCGACCACCGTCTCCATGGTCACCAGGACGCCGCTCATCCGGTCGTTCCACAGTTCATCCGGACAGGCCCGGATCGATCACGCGGGCGCCCGCGACGGGACCGTGCGCGCGGCGCACCGCCCGGCAGACCCCCATTCCGGCGAGGCTTGCCGCAAGGCTCACGCTCTCGGCGGCGTCGCGCGCCAGAAAAGCGCAGGTCGGCCCGGACCCGCTGACCACGGCGCCGACGGCGCCGAGTTCCATGCCGGTCTCCAGCACCCTGCGCAATGCTGGACGCAACCGCAGCGCGGCCGGCTGCAGGTCGTTGACCAGCGCCTTGCCCAACTCGATCGGGTCACCGGTGCGCAACGCCGCGAGCACCGCGTCGGGCGGGGTGGGCTCGGTGCGCAGCCGCCCTTCCGCCAGGCGGTCGAACTCGGCGTAGACGGACGCGGTGGACAGCCCACCGTCGGCCAGCGCGAACACCCAGTGATATTCGCCCCGCCCGAGCACCGGGCTCAACTGTTCACCGCGACCGGTGCCGAGCGCAGTCCCGCCGGCCAGCGGGAACGGCACGTCGCTGCCGAGCCCGGCGGCGAGCTCCGCAAGGACGGCCCGATCCAGGCCGGTACCCCACAGGGCGTCGAAGGCGACCAGCGACCCGGCCGCGTCGGCACTGCCACCGGCCATCCCTGCCGCGACCGGAATGCCCTTGGCCATGCTCAGGTGCGCCGCGGCCCCGCGCACGCCGGCGCGGGCCGCGAGCACGTAGGCCGCGCGGACGGCCAGGTTGTCAGATCCGGTCGGCACGAGGGAGATCGGTGAGGCCTTCTCCCCGGATGCCGTGTCGCTGGCAGGCGGTGCGGCCGAAGGGTGACCAGCGGCTCCCTCCCCGGTGACCTCCACGGACACGATGGGTTCCACCGCGTCCGGGCCGGCGGCGGCATCCGGGGTGGCCGTCACCGTGATGTCGTCGTAGAGCGATACGGCCTGCAGGATCGTGATGACCGCGTGATAGCCGTCGTCGCGGCGCGCGCCCACGCCGAGATGCAGGTTGACCTTGGCAGGCGTCCGGACAGTCACCCGGTTACCCGACGTGGGCACTGGAGACTGGGCGGGGCCGGCAGCACCGGAAGGGTGCGGATGAGACCGAGGCAGCGGACGCTCCTTCGCTCCTGGCGATCCGGGGACCTGGGCTTCGGCCACACGGAAAACATGATCGCGCGACTTTCGGCCCTCTGGACGTGTTCTGACACCGGGCACCAACGAACCTATCCGGCCGGCCGGACGCGAGTGCTGCGGCCGGCTGCGGGTATGACGATGCATACGAGGCGGTCGGCCGGACCACTCATGATCGATTGTCGCCACGATCGGCTGCCGCTGCGAGAATTCATCCCACCGGGACCCGTCCCACGACTCCAAGGATGTCGGAGGAACGTCATGAGCACGACCACCACCGAGAAGACCGCTCACGCACGGCACGAGACCCAGGAGCATGACGGCGCAGCCGTATCCCGGCGAACATCCACCGAACTCGTGACAGGTCAGGGCAGGACCTCCATCGCGGACTCGGTCGTCCGGAAGATCGCGGGCGTGGCGACCCGGGAGGTCGAAGGCGTGCACAACCTCGGCTCCGGCGGAACCCGCGCGATGGGCTCGCTGAAGCAGCGCATTCCCGGCTCGGGCGGACGCAACGTCGCCCAGGGGGTGGCGGTCGAGGTCGGCGAGCGGCAGACCGCGATCGACCTCGACGTCGTCGTCGAGTACGGCGTGTCCATCGTCGACCTCGCGCAGGCGATCCGCGGCAACGTCGTCAGTTCGGTCGAGGGCATGACCGGCCTGGAGGTCACCGAGGTCAACATCGCCGTCGACGACGTACACATCGCCGAGGACGACGATGAGGAGAAGCAGGCCCGGGTGCAGTAAAGATCATGATTAACTCGGTTGTGTCGACACGGCCGGCCGTCATCGCGGACGCGGTCGCGGGCTGCCCCGCGGTGGCCGCGCTGTCCCCCGGGCCGTCGGGTGATGTGGCCACCCACATCCCCGGACGGCGGGTGGTGGGGGTCCGCACGGCACCGGCCGGTGTCGCCATCCACGTCGTCGCCCGGTTCGGCCCGACCATGGCCGAGATCGCCGGCCAGATCCGGGCCGCGGTCACCGCGGTGGCCCCGGACTGCGGGAAGATCGACATTGTTGTGGATGATCTCGTCGTGGACGGTTCCGCCATCCACGACCCCGTAGCCCCCCGGGTAGCCCCTCGCCGGAACACCGGGTAGCCGTGTCTGTCCGGCCGAAGCCTCCTCGACCCGAACCCCGCAGGACGGACCGTGACGCGGATGCCGCCGCGCTGCGTGCCGAGATACGAAGGTTCGTCCGGGAGAACCATCCGGACCGCGGTGGCGACCCGGAAGCGTTCGCCGCGGGCCTGCGGGCACTACGCCCGGAGCGGTCACCGCGACCCACCGAGGGTGAGGTGACCGTGTACCGCAGGCGTTCAGGTCTGGGGACCATTGCCGACTGGGTACAACGACAATGGGTGCAACGGCACCGGGTTCAACGGCACCGGCAGGGATCACGACTTCCCCCGCGGGTGCGGTAACACACGACGAGGAGGCTTCGATGCGTTCAAGCGCACTCGGTCTCATCACCGGGTTGGTCTCTGGTCTCGCGCTCGCCCTCGGCGGCTTCGGCGAGTTCCTGATTGTTCTGGTCTTCGGCGGAATCGGCCTGCTGATCGGCAAGGTCGTGGACGGCGAGATCGACATCGGCCACTACATCAGTGGCGGTGGACGCCGCGATTCGCGATGAGCACGTCAACCGGCAGCCCGGCAGTGGTCGACGCGGTCACGCGAGGGACGCTGGTCATCGCGAACCGGGTGGTCGAAAAGATCGCCGCGGAGGCGGCGCTGGACGTCGAATCCGTCGGAGGGCTCACCAGCCGACGACTCCCCGGGGGGCGCGTACGGGCCGCCGGCAACGGAAGCCGACCCCGGGCGTCGGCCCGCATCGGCCGGGGCAGCACCCGGATCTCGATGTCGCTGTCCATCCGATATCCTGCCCGAATTGTTGATATATGCGATGATGTGCGAGCACAGGTGATCCGGCAGGTCGCCGATCTGGCCGGTCTGCGGGTCACCCATATCGACATCGACGTATCCGCTTTCGAGATCGGCTCAGGCCCGGACATCCGGGTGCAGTAGCTCACGAAAGGTCACCACTGTGCGCGTGACAAACCGGATTGTCGCGGCGCTGCTCGCGGCGGCCATCGCGGCGGTTGGTGTCATCGCGATCGTCGAGATGGTGAACGCCGCCCTCGACGAGAGCTACAGCATCATCGACTGGCCGTCAGCGGTGGGCGCCATGACGCGCAACGCCTGGTCCGACACCGGCCCGACCGTGCTCGGAGCGGTGCTGAGCGCAGTCGGGGTCGTGCTGCTCCTGCTGGGGCTGCGACGCGGCCGGGTGTCATGGTTCGTGGTGCGGCCGTCATCGGCCGGGACGGCCACGTTCGCCTCCCGCTCGGGTATCAGCCGTTCGTTGCGCGACGCCGCCACCGACGTCGACGGGGTGACCCACGCAACGGTGCGGGTCCGACGGCGCACCGCAAAGGTAAAGGTCGATCTCCGCCCCCGGACAGCGGCGGACGCGCCTACACAGGTGCACCATGAGGTCAGCGAGCGACTCGCGTCCTTCGACCTGGCCACGCCCCCGAAGGTGAAGCTGAAGACGTCGCGTCCCGCGTCCGGCGACGGGAACGTCGTGCCGGAACCGACCGCTTCTCCCGTAGCGCCGCAGACGCCACCCGCGGCAACGCCACCCGCGGCTCCCACCGGGACGGGGTCCGCGACCGCGGAGAACTTCGGCACGTCGACCGGGAGCGGGCGGACGAGTTCGTACCCGGTCGGGCTGGACCTGACCAAGCCTGATACAGCAAACGACCGGGAGGAGCAGAAATGAGCGGAACCGCCGCCCCAGTCGGTCATCCGGTCGGCTATGCGGCGATCGACAGCCCGATCCCCCGACTCGGCTCGCCCACCCGGCCGGACGATGCCGATGCCGATGCCGATGCGGCCGACCGGGCCGCCCCGGCTCCCACGCTCCGACCGCGCAAACGCCCGTTCACCCTCCGGGTGGACCGGGTGAACCGGGCACTGTTCATCCTGCTGGGGCTCGTCTGCCTGGGTAGCGGAGTCGTCGTGCTGCTTGCCGGTCGTGACGTGTTCGGCACGGACGTCTCGAACCGGCCGACCCTCACCCCCCACAACCGGGCCTTTGCCGCCGACCACGCGTGGTTCTGGCCGGTGGTGGGGGTCGCAACGGGCCTGATCGTACTGCTGGCGCTCGCCTGGTTGTGGGCGCAGCGCTCCACCGGGCGGCTGTCCGGGCTGTACGTCGTGAACGACACGTTCGGCCGCGTCCGGGTGGATGCACGGGCTTTCACCATCGCCGTGGAGAACGAACTGACCGGTATGAGAGGCGTACGGCAGGTACACGCCCGCCTCCTCGGCAAGGAAAAACACCCGCTGCTGCGAGTAATCGTGACCATGGATCCGGAAGCGGACATCAACCGCGTCCGCACCGGCATCGAGCAGGTCGCCCTGCCGCACGCGCGGACCGCGCTTGCGCGACCGGACGTCGCAGCCGAGGTTGAACTCGTCCCCAGCCCCGGCCACTCCGACCGCGTCCACTGATCGCTCTTCCCTGCACGATAAGCACTCCTTAGGGATTGGCGACTTATCATAAGTCGCCAATCCCTAAGGAGGATCATGCTTGCCAAGCCGCCGGAGCTGTTCGACCGCGACGCGGAGTGGGCCGACCTCACCACGTTCTCGGGCGACGAGTCGCCGGGCGCGACCCTCGCACTCGTCTACGGACGCCGCAGGCAGGGCAAGACGCTCATCCTCGAACTACTGTGCGAAGCCGTAGGCGGCTTCATGGTCACCGGCGTCGAGCAGTCCGATGCTCAGAACCTCGCGGATCTGTCCGCGGCGTTCACCCGCTTCACCCGTTCGCCCTATCCGGTGACGTTCACCGACTGGGCCCAGGCGATCGACGCACTGCTGCGGCTCGGTGAGGACCGCGACGCCCCACTGCCGGTCGTCCTTGACGAGTTCCCCTATCTGGTGGCCCAGAACAACGCGATCCCATCGTTGCTCCAGAACGCGCTCAGCCCACGGGGACGGGCCCGGCAGCGTTCCCGGACCCGGCTGATCCTGTGCGGCAGCGCGTTGACCTTGATGCGTGGTCTGCTTGCCGCATCCGCTCCACTGCGCGGGCGGGCAACGACCGAACTGATGCTTCATCCCTTCGACTTCCGTGACGCGGCAGGCCTGTGGCGGCTCACGGGTCAGTGGGATATCGCGCTACGCGTGCATGCTCTCGTGGGTGGAACGCCCGCCTACCTCGACTTCTGCGCAGGTGACGCGCCGAAGGACGACGGCGATCTGGATGCCTGGGTCATCCGGCGCCTACTCAACCCGGCGGGTGCGATGTTCCGGGAGGGGCGGGTCCTACTCGCCGAGGAACCTGCTGTCACCAACCCTGCGCCGTACTACGCCGTGCTAGGTGCGATAGCGAACGGGCGTACCCGCCGCGGCCAGATCGCAGGCGAGCTCGGCCGGGACAGCGGCGCTGTTCATCACGCCCTGTCCGTCCTGGTCGACGCGCAACTCGTCGAGACACACGCGGACGCCTTCCACGAACGAAAGACGAGCTTCAACCTCGCGGAGCCGGTGCTGCGCTTCCAGCAGCTCGTGATCCGCCCGCACGAGACACGTCTGTCCCTGCGCCGCGGGGCCGAGGTCTGGCCAGAAATCGCCGACACGGTGTCAGCGAAGATCTACGGACCGCACTTCGAAAACGTTGCCCGCGCCTGGACACTCGCTCACGCGTCGCCGGCCACCCTCGGTGGCCGGGCAGGCAGGGTGCAGCCCGCGGTCCTTCGATGCCCGGACCCGACCTGTGCCTCCCGCGAGCATGAGATCGACACGGTTGCCATCGAGGTCCGCCCGAACGAGCCGAACCGGGTGCTCGCCATCGGGGAGGCAAAATGGCGTGCCACACCTGTCGACGTCGACGAACTCGACCGGATGCGGCACCTGCGGTCGGTACTGCCGGACGCTCTCGACGGGGTACGACTCCTGCTGTTCTCCCGCAGTGGCTTCACCGACCGGCTGGCCGCGCATGCCGCCGGATCACCCGATGTCGAACTGATCGACCTCGACCGGCTCTACACCGGATCCTGACCGGGTGATTGGCGACCTCCTGTTTTCCGACCGGCTGAAGGTGGCGCGCTCATAATTTTTCCGCGCCGCTGGCGGCTCCAGGTGTCTAACAGCCTGCTTTGTGCCCCCGCCCCTGGTGGGGATAGCACGACGATTCGGCCGACGGGGTGGACTGCGACCACGTCGTGATGGCCGGTGTTGCCACGGAGGAGCGGGTTGGCGTGACAGGCGCCGCGTCCGGGCTGGATGCGGATATCGGCTGCACGGTCCGGGCCGTCGTCGGGGTGGCCGAAGGGCCAGCAGCCGGCCTGACTTCACCGAACGAGGTCAGATCTGAGGCCGAGACCGCTGCCGGCGGCATAGGCCCGGACGGGGCCGTGGGCCGGAGTTCACCGTTCATGGACCCCACGTTGGTCACCGACGGCCCTGTCTCATTACCTGAACGGTGATTTCCCAGCACGACAACGCTGCCAAGAACTACACCCAGCGTGCACACAGCGACGCCAGCCCTGATCACCACACTCGTGCCGTGGGCGGCCGACCGCCCATGGCGGTGACGGGGCGGCTGATCCACCGCCACAGCGGTGGGCCACTGGCCAGGCCCCCGGTCGCCGTCCCAGGGCAGCAGGTTTCTTCCGGCCTCGATCGCCGGTGGCTCGGTGCCTGCGGACACGTACACCCCACCTCCGTCCCATCCGATATCCCGATCCGATAGCCCGATCCGATAGCCCCGACCGCCTGGTCGGGATATACATCAGGACACGGGGCAGCGAACACGCATCCAAACGTCCTGTCCGACACGGAGCGCCGCGTGTCGGACAATACTTCGTATCGGACAATACGTCCGGGCCGATCCGGCACCGCGCGTCGGCCCGTCCCCACCAACACCGGCCAACAGAACATCAGAAAAAGAACAATGCCCACTCACCAACAGACCGGCGTCTGTCGCAAGTCTGTTGATCGGCGCGCACGGACTGCCATTTCGCGTTCACAACAGCAAAGGCACAACGATCTCTTGAGTCACGCCGTCAGAAAAACCATCGCCTTGTTCTCGCCGGCGGGCCGAACCCGATAAGGGGCTCCGTCAGCAGACCGGGGGAGCACCGGCGGTGCGGGCGAGCGCGAGACGGGTGAAGGCGGCGACGTCGAGGGTTTCACCACGGGCGGACGGGTCAACGCCCGCGGCCAGGGCCAGGCGGTCGACCTCCGCGGGCGAGCCCGCCCAGCTCGTCAGGGCCGTCCGCAGGGTCTTGCGGCGCTGCGCGAAGGCCGCGTCCACCGCGGCGAAGACGGACCTGCGTAATTCCGGAGGCCCGGGTGGTTCACGCCGGGTGAACGCCACCAGGGACGAGTCGACGTTCGGCTGCGGCCAGAACACCGCCCGCGGCACCGGACCGGCCGGCCGCGCCGCGGCGTACCAGGCGACCTTGACGCTCGGTACGCCGTACACCCGCCCGCCCGGCGGCGAGGTCAGCCGGTCCGCGACCTCGGCCTGCACCATGACCAGCCCGCGCCCGACCGACGGGAAACGCTCGAGGACGCCGAGCAGCAACGGCACGGCCACGTTGTAGGGCAGGTTCGCGGCGAGGACACCCGGCAGATCACCGGGTGACCCGGGGGCATCGGGAGCATCGGACGGGCCGGGGATGTCGGCGGGGGTGAGCCGCAGCCCGTCCGCCGCCACCACCGTCAGCCGGGCGGCGAGGTCCGGGCCGAGCCGGGCCGCGGCGGTGGCGGGCAGGGCCGCGGCAAGCTGGTCGTCCACCTCGACCGCGACCACACGGCCCGCCACGGGCAGCAGGCCGAGGGTCAGCGAACCCAGGCCCGGCCCGATCTCGAGCGCGATGTCCCCGGGCCCCACCTCGGCCAGGCGCACCAGCCTGCGCACGGTGTTCGGATCGACCAGGAAGTTCTGTCCCCGTCGTTTGGTCGGGCGCACGCCGAGCCGGCCGGCGAGCGACCGCACGTCCGCGGGGGTGAGCAGCCCGTCCGCCGGAAGCCGGCCGGGACCGGCGGCTACCAGGGTCCGAACATCCGCTCGGACGTGGCGGCGACCGCCGAGGCGAGGGTGTCGACGTCCTCACCCCGAGCGGTGGCGAGCGCCCGCAGCGTGAGAGGCACCAGGTAGGGGCTGTTCGGCCGGCCGCGCCACGGCTCCGGGGTCAGGAACGGCGCATCGGTCTCGACCAGGAGCAGGTCACGAGGTGCGACAGCGGCGGCGTCCCGCAGGCCCTGCGCATTCCTGAACGTCACGTTCCCGGCGAACGACATGGCATAGCCCGCGTCCGAGCAGACCTTCGCTATCGCGGCGTCGCCGGAGAAGGCGTGGAAGACGACCCGCTCCGGCGGGCCTTCCTCAGCGAGGACACGCAGCGTGTCGTCGTGCGCGTCCCGATCGTGGATCATGAGCGTGCGCCGGGTCTGCTTGGCGATCGCGATGTGACGGCGGAAGCTTTCCTGCTGAGCGGCGTGCCGCTCGGGCGGGGTCCGGTAGTAGTCCAGGCCGGTTTCCCCGATCACCCGCACCTTCGGCAGCATCGCAAGCTCGGCGATCTCGGCGTAGGTGTGTTCGTCGACCCCCTCGGCGGCCTCGTTCGGGTGGATCGCGACGGCCGCGTACACGTCCGGATACTCGGCCGCGACCCGTGCCTGCCAACGGCTGGTCTCCAAATCGATACCCACAGTCACCATCCGCCGGATGCCGACAGCCTGCGCGGCGGCGATCGCGTGCGCCACGTCACCGCCCATGATGTCGAGGTGGCAGTGGCTGTCGATCACCTCCACCGACAGCGGCGGCGGAGACTGCGGCGGGTCACCACGCCGTCCGCCATCCCGTGCCATGCGCCGACCACCTGCCCTTCCGTCCCGTTCCCACCACCCGGACCACCAGGAGGCGCATGGTGGAGCTTATGCGGTGCCTTCCGGTACCCCCGGCGCCCACACCGCGCTGACCGACCCGGGACCCGACCGATGGTCGGCGGTCGGCGGTCGGCGGTCGGCGGTCGGCGGTCGGCGGTCGGCGGTCGGCGGTCGGCGGTCGGACTCGCCGTATCAGATCACTTATCCCGGACGACCGGCACCAGCGGAAATCCGCGCCATCCGCCCGGCCGGAGACACCGACGCGTTCGTCTACATGTTGTTTCTATGCCCTCATGATCGGGCTGAGTTTAGCAGGCAACCTGAACCTGCTCGGGGTCCCGTTCCTGATGTTTCTATGCCCTCATGATCGGGCTGGGTCTAGCAAGCTACCTCTACACGCTGGACAGCGCGCTAAACGGGTTTCTATGCCCTCATGATCGGGCTGGGTCTAGCAAGCTACCTCTACACGCTGGACAGCGCGCTAAACGGGTTTCTATGCCCTCATGATCGGGCTGGGTTTAGCAAGTCACCCCGTTCAACAAGTACGCGGGCGCGATTCTGGAGTTTCCATGCCCTCATGATCGGGCTGGGTTTAGCAGGTCGACACCGAGGTCCTGAAGCAGTGGTACGTCATCGTTTCTATGCCCTCATGATCGGGCTGGGTTTAGCAGGAGCACCCCTGTCGGCACCCCCGCTGACCTGCGGCGACGAGGGTATCACGGACGGACCTGGGCGTACGCCCCGCCCCGGATACATCCCAGATGCCGACTTTTATGATCGACATGTGCTGTGAGCTGCGGAAACGGGCCGCGGCCGGACCGAGATCGAAAACAGCCGTTCCGGCAAACCCTGTACAGATCTTTCCATACCCCCCGGCGGTATCCCTCAGCGGACGATCCAGAAATCCGAACGCTCCTCGGCCGCCTCCCGCACCTGCGCCCACGCATCCAGCAACGCCTGCGAAGCGAACGCCCGCGCGTACACCGAACCCACCGGCGGCTACCCGCCCCGACCGGACGACAGCTCCACCTCGACCGCACCGAACCCGCACGTCGTCTGCGCACCCACCCCGGCCAGCCCGGCGAACCGCAGCAACGCCCCGAACACCTCCGCCGCCGCGTCCGGTGCGGACCGCAGCAGCCGCAGCTCCGCATCCCCCACGAACCCGACCTGCCGCAACCCCGACGCCACCTCAACCCGCCGGCTCGCCCCCGACACCGCGTCCAGGAACACCGCCCCCACGACAGCCCGCGCGTCATCATCGGCCACCCGCAGAGCAGCGGGAGCGTGCGCGTTCCACCGGACCAGCAACGACCGCACCAGCAACACCGGCTCCGGCAGCGGAAGATCCCGGCCGTTCCGGGAGAAAAACGTCGGCGTCACCATCCGCACCCGTGCCCGCCGGGCCGCTCCCGACCCCGCCAGCGCGGCAAACGAATGCACCTCACCGCCGAACCCGATCACCCGGCGGACGTCCCCACCGAACCGGATCACCGCCGGCGGCCAGCGCGGCGGCAGACCGTCATCCGCCAGCCACCCCAACCGCCACACCGTCCCGGTGCCGTCATCCACGAAGGGGCCGGCCGCGAACGGCTTCACCGCCGCATGGTGATCCCCGGCCGGCGACTCGAACAGACCGGCCGCAGCACCCAGCATCTGCCGCGGCGACGGCACATGCGCCGAGGGCTCCAGTCGCACCGTCAATGCCGCCGGCATCCCCGACCCCCGTCACACCCCCGGATTAAGACACAGCGTAAGCATCCCACGCCACCACGGTTCAACCGAGTACCCGGACCGCGACCGCTCACCCCACCACCAGGCGCTCGGAACCCGAGCCCACTGTTTGTGCCTGGTACCGCTCCTGAATCTTCGGCGTGTCATCTCAACGCATCCACCGAGCTCAGTCGCCTGTCAACGACGTCGACGACTACGCGACGTCGAGCCACGCCCGGAGTGCCTGGCGGATGACGTCGCTGGCGTTCGTATGATCGGCAGCCACCCGCGCGGCAAGCGCCGCCCGCGGTTCCGGATCCAGCCGCACCGGCACCACGTCCGCGGGGGCCGACCCGGGACCCGACCGGTGGCCGGTGGCCGGTGGCCGGTGGCCGGTGGCCGGACCCGCTATATCAGATCACTTATCCCGGACGGCCGGCACCAGCGGAAATCCGCGCCATCCGCCTGGCCGGGGACATCGACGCGACGCAACCGCAAAAATGAAAATCTTTGGAACAGACCTGCCATGCCGACCGAAGCGTAACCAACCAGTCCCCAAAGAACCCGGGGCTATTCATTCTCAGCCCCCCTCAAGCCTTAGAAGCGTCGGCGTAGTTCTTCAGCACTTGCTCGATGCGGCCCACCAGCAAAAAGTCCAGCTCTGTGATTTGCTGGCCGGCACTATAAGTCGTCAAGCTGAAGGTGAGTCGTCCCCAATGAAGCTCCACGTCCGGGTGGTGCTGAAGCTCCTTCGCGACCTCGACTACCTCGCTCAGCACCCGGATCGCCGCATAGTATTCCACGACGAAAGTCTTATGGATTTCCGGCCGGTCGTCCGCCTTCTCCCACCCGTCAAACTCGCTCAGGCGGCGGGTAACATCCTCGGCTGGCAGGGGATCACGCAAGCCCATCCGTTATACCTCCTACAATTGCGCCAGCAGTTCCTTTACCTCGCACCCGGCGGGTTCGTCGTGCCACGGAACGAGTTGGTTCCAGACCGATCCCAGTTCCTGCCGGAGCCGGGCCGAACTTGTCTCCTGGGCAATGGCAACCGCTTGGCCCACGGCAACAACGACTGCATCAGGCTGTCCGGCCTGGGCGCAGGCCAGCGCTTGCCGCGCCCGATACACACCGGTGTCTCGCCGTGCGGCCGGCGGAAGCCCAGAGATAACCTGCTCCCACAAGCTAACCGCTTCCGTCCCAAGACCCAGACGGACATAGCACGTGGCGCGCTGAGCCTCGATGTAACCAGGCGTCCGGCGGCAGGCATTGAACCACGGATAATCGTCATCCACCTTGTGGAGCAGAGCAGCCGCTTTATCCAAAGCGTAATCGGCTCCTCGGCGGTCGCCCATTAGGGCGAACCCGTGGGCGGTTTGTTGCATCGCCTGAACCCTAACCTTGACACAAAGGGCGTTTTCGCCCACGAGCGCCGCGCTCGTCAGGTCCAGCGTGCCGGGACCGTCCAATTCGTCCGTGCAGATCATCGCCTTATTGGTCAGGGCGTGTCGTATAAGCTGCACGTCCCCGACCCGGTGCGCCAATTCAAGGGTCTGGTTAGCCCAATGCGAAGCCGTCCCCAAATCGCCGGCGTCCTGGTATAACCATGTCACCAGGCCCGCGTATGCGGCATTGAGCCGAAGGATGGCCTGGCGACTGTCGCCACGGGCCACATTCAGAAACTGCCGGATAAGCTCTTGTTGCACCAGCACCGACGGAATAACAGTATGCGGTCCAAGGGTTGCTTCAGCCGCGTAGTAGCCGTCAATTTGCGCGGCCAGGTGTGCGAGTACCTCCGGGGCAACTTGCCGGTATGAAGTCAGCGGCATTACCTTGCCGCCAATCAAAAGGCCGGCACCACTACCCGCGAGGAAGGTACGCCGATCAATTGCCACTATTACTACCTCCCCAACGTGGGCGATGACCCGGTAGGGGTCAGATGCCGGGACAGCTCCGCTTTCGCCGTGCTCCAGATTAAGCAAGGGCAGAGCCGCCTGGCTCGCTTGCAACTGACCCGGACGCCGTTGCCGAGGTAGCTTGAACCACAGTAAATCCTCCGGGATGTGCAGCGTCTCCGCCCATTGGATCAGCTTTTTAAGATCAGTTATCGGTGCGCCCGCCTCAATGCGGCTGAGCTGTGTTTGGGTGATCCCCATCCACCGGGCCACCGTCTCCTGAGGCAGGGGAGCGCCGTGGTACGGGTGGGTACGATAGGCCACCACCATCAAGCCCATGTGCCAGGCGTCGAGGGCATCCCGGAGCTGATCCGATGAGTCCCAAAATGCGCGCGGCACCTGTGGGGCTCCCGTCCCCAACTCGGACGCCCGACGCTGGCAGGGTCCGCACAGGCCCACGTGATTGTCCCTA
>NZ_CAKKTK010000058.1:0-30936 GCF_920656135.1 Frankia sp. Cppng1_Ct_nod
AAGCCCGCGACCACCCCCAAGAAGGCCAAGAAAGCCACGGACGAGGCGCCGGCCGGTGAGACGGCGGCGGCGCCTGTGGCGGAGCCGTCCACTCCAGCGGGACAGTAAGTGCTGGAGGCCGCGCTCGAGCATCTTGTCCGAGGCATCGTCGACCACCCGGACGACGTGCACGTAGACATGCAGTCGGGTCGCCGGGGCCGGACTCTTCAGGTTCGTGTGCATCCTGACGATCTCGGCAAGGTCATCGGGCGCGGCGGGCGGACCGCCCGGGCGCTGCGGACGGTCATGGCCGGGGTAGGAGGTCGGGGTCTGCGTGTCGACGTCGTTGACGTCGACCGGTGACGTCGGCGGCCCGCTGACGGACGAGCCGGTCGTGATCGGTCGGATCGGGCGTCCCCACGGTGTGCGTGGGGACGTGACGATCGACGTTCGCACGGACGTTCCCGACCGGCGGTTCGCGACCGGGACAAAGATCAACTGTGACCCGCCGACGGCCACCCCCCTGGTGGTCGCCGGGTCCCGTTGGCATTCCGGACGCCTTCTGGTGCGCTTCGAGGGAGTCGGTGACCGGACCGCCGCGGAGGCCCTGCGTGGGCGTGTCCTCACGATCTCACCCGGCGACGTCGGGCCCGCCGGGGAGGACGGGGACGAGGAGGACTCCGGCGACCTGTGGTGGGACCGCGACCTTGTCGGACTACGCGTGCTGACCCGCGACGGCGTGGATGTCGGCGTGGTCGTCGACGTCGTCCACACCCCCGCTGGTGAACTGCTCGCGATCGGTCTCACCGACGACCGTGAGACGGGTGAGACGCGTGAGACGGGTGAGGTTCGCGAGGTACTTGTCCCGTTCGTAAGGGAGATCGTGCCCACGGTCAACCTTTCGGATCGCCGGATCGTGGTGGACCCGCCGCCGGGCCTGTTCGACCTGGAGTAGCCGTGCGCGTCGACGTCATCACGATTTTTCCCGAGTACCTGAGCCCGCTCGATCTCTCCCTCGTCGGTCGGGCCCGCGCCCGTGGCATCCTCGACGTCCATCTCCATGATCTCCGGCAGTGGGCGAGCGATGTGCACCGGACCGTCGATGACGCCCCGTACGGCGGGGGACCAGGCATGGTGATGCGTCCGGAGCCCTGGTGGGCGGCGCTCACCGAGATCGGCGGGGCTGGCGGGCCCGACCCGGCCATGGGCCGGCGTCCCAGGATCATCGTTCCCACTCCGGTCGGGCGGCCGTTCACGCAGGCCTATGCCGCCAGGCTGGCGGACGAACCGTGGCTGGTGTTCTGCTGTGGTCGTTATGAGGGCATCGACACCCGGGTCATCGAAGAGTGGGCTGACGACGAGATCTCGATCGGTGACTACGTGCTCGCCGGCGGCGAGGTCGCCACGTTGGTAATGCTGGAGGCGGTCACCCGCCTGTTGCCCGGCGTGGTCGGCAATGCCGAGTCCGTCGTGGATGATTCCTTCGCGAGCGGGCTGCTGGAAGCTCCCGTCTACACCCGTCCCCCCGTGTGGCAGGGCCACGAGGTTCCCGCGGTGCTGCGGTCCGGCGACCACGGGGCCATCGGCCGCTGGCGGCGGGACACGGCCCTGCTACGGACCGCGCATCGCCGTCCGGATCTGCTGGAAGCCGTGGACCTGACAGAGCATGACCGTGCGATATGTGCCGAACACGGCATGGGCGACCACGGCACGGCGGGCGGCGCTGACCCGAACGGTCGTGTGGCACAGTAGGATGCGGTGTCCGGCCGTCCGCCCGAGTTGAAACCTCCACGGGCGCGTGGGTGTGGTTCGCGAACGTGGATCACCCCTTTTCGGTTGGGCCGTATCCGATCCAGCCCCGTCATCACCGCGAGAAAGCGACCGCCATGCACACCCTGGACAGCCTCGACGCCGCGTCGCTGAGGACCGACGTCCCGCAGTTCTGGCCGGGCGACACCTTGAAGGTTCACGTTCGTGTCGTCGAGGGCAACCGCCAGCGCATCCAGGTCTTCCAGGGCGTTGTGATCCGCAGGCAGGGCGGTGGGGTCCGTGAGACCTTCACCGTCCGCAAGGTCAGCTTCGGCGTAGGGGTGGAGCGGACCTTTCCGGTCCACAGCCCGGTCGTCTCCAAGATTGAGATCGTGACGCGCGGGGATGTGCGCCGTGCCAAGCTGTACTACCTTCGGGACCTGCGTGGTAAGGCTGCGAAGATCAAGGAAAAGCGTCGGCCGGCCGGACGCTGACGGTTTCTCCGGCGTCCACACGGTGTCCGTGACGATCGCAAGGTCCGCGGTGACGTGCGTGCGGAAGACGACGCATACACGGAACATGCGTGACCGTGTCGCCGCCGGAGCAGTCCGCTCGTCGAAGGCGTCCGAGGGCAGGCCGTTCGCTCAGGCGGTGGCGGCCGGGTGGATGTGTCGCGAGGCGGACAGTCCTGTCTTCGGTCGCTCCAAGGTGGCAGGCGATCGTTCCCGACCAGGTATCCGGGCGATGGTCATCGCATTCGGCCGAGGTCGGCGAACCCATGAGGTGGCGCGGTGAGTGGAGCCGATCACAGCAAGCCGGTACACCGGGGTGGGGCTGTTTCTGCAGACTCCGGAGATGGCGGTGAGGACGTCGAGGTCTCTCGGTCGACCGAAGAGCCCGGTCCTGGTACGGAAGCGGAGTTTCAGGCGGGCAAGCAGGAGGACCCGGGCACGTTGAGCGATGCCAGCCCCCGCCGGGCGGTTACGGCGGCCGCTGTGGGCGACGGTGACGAAACTGCCGTCGACGGGGTCACGGACCGCGGCGCCGAGGACCTCGACGGGGCTTCGGCCCCTGCCCAGCCGGCATCGCGGGGTAGGCGGGGTAGGCGGGGTATTGCGCGAGGCAACCGCGGGCGACGGGGCTCGTTCGCCCGCGAGCTGCCGGTGCTCGTCCTGGTCGCCTTCGTCCTCGCCTTGATCATTAAGGCGTTCCTCGTCCAGGCATTCTGGATACCGACCGTCTCGATGGAGCGCACGCTCCTGGTCAACGACCGGGTACTGGTCAACAAGCTGGTCTACCGCTTCCGGGATGTTCACCGTGGTGAGATCGTCGTGTTCAACGGCGACGGCACCGGTTTCGAGCGGGCGGAAACTGTGATCACTCCGCCGAGCAACGTCTTCTCCCGCGCGTTGCGGTCGGTCCAGGGCATGCTGGGACTCGGTGCCCCCAGCGACAAGGACTTCATCAAGCGGGTCATCGGAGTGGGCGGCGACACGGTGATGTGCTGCGATGCCCAGGGGCGGGTGCTGGTCAACGGCAGGCCGCTCGACGAGCCGTACGTATACGAGAACAGCCCGGTCGGGGCCGGACGCGAGTTCGCCCAGGTAACGGTTCCGCCCGGCCAGCTGTGGGTCATGGGCGACCACCGCAGCGAGTCGTCGGACTCGCGGGTGAACGGCACCATCCCGCAGAGCAAGGTGGTCGGCCGTGCGTTCGTGCGGGTGTGGCCCCTGGACCGAATGGCTTTCCTGAGTCCACCGGACATCTTTGCCGCCGTCCCCCGGGCGATTGCCACGACCGTTCCTCCGGCTGGCGCGGGAGTGCTGGGAGCAGCGGGAGTGACAGCGGGAGGAGTTACCGCGTTGCGGCGGCTGCGGGGCGTATCCGGTGGCCTGTCGCCGCGATCAGGCAGACCGCCGTCCGGAAGGAACACGGGTGAGGACAGGGGCGATGGTGGACCGGCCCGTCCGGATGATTCCTCCGGGCGGTCTGCGGATCGGTCGCCGAACCGTCGGCGGCGACACTCGGTCGGGTCCCCTCCTGCCGTTCACGCCGACCAGCGCGGCGATCCGACATGATGCCGGCCTGTGGGGGTATGAGCGGGCGCTCCGGCGGCGAGGGCTGGCGCCGGTGGCCGGTGTCGACGAGGCCGGTCGTGGGGCCTGTGCGGGTCCGCTCGTGGTCGCGGCTGTCATTCTTCCGGCTGGCCGGTCCCGACGCCTCGACGATCTTGCGGACTCCAAACAGTTGTCGGCGCGGTCCCGCGAACGGGTGTTTGATGAAATACTGTCCGTCGCCCGGGCGTGGGTGACCGTCGTGATCGAGGCTTGCGAGATCGACACTCGAGGTGTCCATGTGGCGAACATCACCGGGATGCGCCGCGCGGTCGCCCGGCTGACCCCGCGGCCCGGGTATGTCCTGACCGACGGGTTCGCTGTGCCGGGGCTGGGAGTCGAAGCTACGGCGGTGCTCAAGGGGGACCAGGTCGCGGCCTGCGTGGCGGCGGCGTCAGTGGTGGCGAAGGTGACCCGGGACCGGATTATGGATGATCTGCACTCATGTCATCCGGAGTACGATTTTGTCCGACACAAGGGGTATGTCACGGCCGGACACGCCACGGCGCTGGCCACCTACGGACCGTCCGAGCAGCATCGGATGTCATATGTCAATGTGGCAGAAGCTCGACGTGAACGACTGTCGCGGCTGGAGGACGCCGTGACACGGACCGGGCTACACAGCGCGACGGAGAGCGCATGAGCGCCGAAGACCTCGAGAAGTACGAGACCGAGATGGAGCTCCAGCTCTATCGCGAGTACCGGGACGTCGTCGGTCTGTTCTCTTACGTGATCGAAACGGAACGCCGCTTCTATCTCGCGAACGACTACCAGATCGACGTCCGGAACAGCGCCGGTGAGGTCTTCTTCGAACTCACCCTGCGTGACGCCTGGGTGTGGGACATGTTCCGGCCCGCGAGGTTCGTGAAGAACGTCCGCGTTGTCACGTTCAAGGACATCAACGTCGAGGAGTTGACCAAGGCGGAACTCTGACGTCTCCCGCGTCAGACCGCCTTCTCCCGCATGGTCCTGCCGGACCTGTGGATGAAATCGGGTTGTCCACAGGTCGTGATCTTCTCTCGCTCTGCTCCGGTCAGCCGGTCACCCTGACCTCCACGGGCGCGTGTGTCGTCCGTGGACGGGAGCGGACGATGCGGGTGAAGGATGCGCTTGGGCGGTTCGGTGAGGACACGGCTGCCCGATATCTGCAGCGGTGTGGGATGGAGATCCTCGACCGCAACTGGCGATGCGCGACGGGCGAGATCGACATCATTGCCCGCGATGGCTCGTGTCTGGTGTTCTGTGAGGTCAAGACCAGGTCCGGCGACCGCTACGGGACGCCGGCGCAGGCCGTGGTGCCAGCGAAGGCGGCTCGCATCCGCCGGGTCGCGGTGCAGTGGCTCCGCGATCACGATCACGATCCGATGGCGCTGCGGTTCGATGTGGTCGAGGTATATCGCAGCCGGACCAGCCCGTTGCGGGTCGAACATCTGCGTGGGGCCTTCTGATGGCGCTGGCGCGAGCGTTGAGCGTTGCTGTGGTGGGGGTTCGTGGGCACCTCGTCGAGGTCGAGGCGGATCTCGCGAACGGGCTGCCGGCCATCACCCTTGTCGGTCTGCCGGACGCGGCACTGCACGAGGCCAGGGACCGCATCCGTGCCGCGATCGTCAACTCGGGTCAGAACTGGCCGAGTCAGCGGATCACAGTGGGCCTCTTTCCCGCGACGCTACCCAAGTCCGGCAGCGGGTTCGACGTGGCAATGGCCGCCGCTGTGCTCGGCGCCGCGGCCACGGTGCCGCCGGAGGCGCTCCGCCACCGGGTACTGCTCGGGGAGCTGGCCCTCGACGGCCGGCTACGGCCGGTCCGCGGGGTGCTGCCCGCGACGATCGCCGCACTCGCCGCCGGCTTCGAGCGCATCGTCGTGCCCGAGGCGAACGGCGCGGAGGCCGCTCTCGTTCCGGGGGCGGTCGTCGAACCGGTGCGGAACCTCGACTGCCTTGTCCGGCTGCTGCGGGGCGAATACGAGCCGAACCCACCCACAGCGATCAGCGCGGACCTCCTGGACTTCAGCGCGGACGGGGCCGGTGACCTCGCCGACGTGGCGGGCCAGGCCCGTGGTCGCCTCGCCGTCGAGGTGGCGGCGGCCGGTGGCCACCACCTGTTCATGCAGGGGCCGCCTGGCAGTGGTAAGACCATGCTGGCCGAGCGGTTGCCGGGCCTGCTGCCCGCGCTCGACACCGAAGCGGCCCTGGAGGTCACTGCGGTGCACTCCGTAGCCGGGCTGCTTCCGGAGGACTGTCCGCTCGTGATCCGCCCGCCTTACCGCAACCCTCATCACTCGGCTACGCCGGCGGCGCTCGTCGGTGCCGGTTCGACGGTGCTGCGGCCAGGGCTGGCAAGCCAGGCCCACCGGGGTGTGCTGTTTCTCGACGAGGCGCCCGAGTTCGCCCGTCCTAGCCTGGACGCGTTGCGCCAACCGTTGGAAAGCGGGGTGATCGAGCTTGCGCGAGCCCGGGTGAGCGCCCGGTTTCCCGCACGTTTTCTGTTGGTGCTGGCAGCAAACCCGTGTCCGTGCGCGCGGGCGAACAATTCCGCGGCCCGGTCCTGCGACTGCCCGAGCCTGGTACGCCGACGTTATCTGTCTCGCCTGTCGGGCCCGCTGCTCGACCGGGTGGACCTGCAGGTCGAGCTCGCCGCGCCGAGCCGTGCGGAGCTGCGGGCGGACTACAGCTATGCCGACACCTCGGCGGTCGCGGCCGAACGCGTCCGGGTGGCGCGGGAGGCGGCGTCCCGGCGGCTGGCAGGGACGCCGTGGCGGACCAATGCCGAGGTCCCCGGTTCCGCCCTCCGCCGGATGTGGCCGCTGCCGGCCGGTACGACCCGACCGGCCGATCGGGCCTTCGAGTCGGGGCAGCTCACCGCGCGTGGCCTGGACCGCGTCCTACGGGTGGCGTGGACCCTCGCGGATCTCGGTGACCTGCCGGGCCCCGGGCCGATGCAGATCGGTATGGCCCTGGACCTGCGCCTGCCAGGGAGGCCGCAATGAGAGGCGATGTCATAACGGATGGTGACAGCGAGAGGCTGGCACGGGCGGCTCTGTCACGTGCGGTCGGGTCGGACAAACCGGGCATCAGCGTCGAGGTGGCTCACCGCGGGGCGGCGGCGGTCTGGGCGGACCTGCGGCACCGTCATCCCGATGTCGATCCCGAAGACGACCTGCGTCTGCTCGCGCGTCTCGGCGGGCGGATCGTCTGTCCGGGTGATTCCGAGTGGCCGGATGCACTGGACGTGCTCGGTCGGATGTCCGCCGCTACACAGGCTGAACCCGGTGAACCGCTCGCGCTGTGGGTTCATGGTTCGGGCAACCTGGGCCAGCTGTGTGAGCGGGCGGTGGCCGTCGTCGGATCCCGCGCGGCGACCGCGTACGGCACGACCGTGGCGGCTGATCTCGCGTCCGGGCTTGCGGACCGGGGCTGGACGGTCGTTTCCGGTGCGGCCTTCGGTATCGATGCGGCCGCTCACCGTGGTGCGCTCGCGGCCGGCGGCCCCACGATCGCTGTCCTTGCCGGCGGTGTCGATGTCGCCTATCCACGGGCACATGCCGACCTGCTCGGGCGCATCCGTGAGAATGGGCTGCTCCTCAGTGAGGCGCCACCGGGTAGCCTGCCGTACCGTGGGCGTTTTCTGACCCGCAACAGGATCATTGCCGGGCTGACCCGGGGGACGGTCCTGGTCGAGGCCGGTCACCGCAGTGGCGCTCTCAACACGGCTCGCCATGCTCGGGGACTCGGGCGTGTGGTCATGGCTGTTCCGGGTCCGGTCACGAGTGCACTGAGCGTTGGATGTCACCGTCTGCTGCGAACCCATCGGGAGCAGACCGTCCTGGTCACCGACGCAGCCGAGGTCTGCGAGGAGATCGGCGTGATCGGTGAGCTTGCCGGGTACTCGCCCGCGCCGACCGGGTTGCGCGATGGCCTGTCCGAGCTGGTACGCCGTCTGCTGGACGTCATGCCGGCACGCGCGTCGGTGGGGGCGGCGGTGTTGGCCGAACGTGTCGGCGAGCGCCCCCAGACGGTGCAGGCGCTGATGGGCCCGCTTGTTGCCGAGGGTCTTGTCGAGCTGCGGGCCGACGGGTACCGCCTGACGGCGCTCGGCCGGGCTCCGTCCGCAACCAACGGTTCTTGACGCGGCGGCGGTTCTTGACGCGGCGGCGGTTGCGGGGCACGGTCGGTCAGGTGGGCGGTACGACGGCTGATCCCGAGGACGTCCCTGTGTCGTGGGACATGGCGATCACCGCGTACCTGCGGTACCTGTCGACCGAGCGGGACCGGTCGGTCGAAACCGTCCGTGCCTACCGGGCCGATCTTGAAAATCTGCGCGAGCACGCGGGCAGGACCGGGCGCGTCGAACTGGCCGATCTCGACCTCGGTGTGTTGCGGAGCTGGCTTGCCCGCATGCGCGCGACCGGCTTTGCCGCCGCCACGCTGGCCCGGCGGGCCTCGGTGGCCCGAGGCTTCAGCGCCTACACGGCCCGCCGTGGGTGGCTGCCCGTCGACGTCGCGGAGCGGCTCGCAAGCCCCCGGCGACCCGCGGCCCTACCGAACGTGCTGACCGCAGCCCAGGCCTGGGATCTGCTGGCGCCGGGCCCGCGGCAGGTGCCTGATAACGCCCCATCCGATGACAACGCCCCATCCGATGGCAACGCCGCAGCCGGACCTCGCGAGCAGGCCGTGGCCGTGCGTGACGCGGCTGTCCTTGAGTTGTTGTACGCGACCGCCGTCCGCGTCGGCGAACTATGTGGTCTCGGTCTGGACGACATCGACGGTGAACGGCGGCTTGTTCGGGTGCGAGGAAAGGGCGGGCGCGAGCGGGCGGTCCCCTTCGGCGTGCCCGCGCACCGAGCGTTGCGGACATGGCTCGACCGTGGACGTCCGGTGCTCGCCGGGACCAGCAGCGGTCGGGCGCTGTTCCTCGGCGTGCGTGGCGGCCGGCTGGACCCGCGAACGGTCCGGCGCATCCTCGACACGCGCCTTGCCGCGGTCGATGGGGTCGGGCCGTTGAGCCCCCACGGGCTTCGGCATTCCGCTGCAACGCATCTTCTGGAAGGCGGTGCGGACCTCCGTTCGGTCCAGGAGCTCCTGGGCCACGCCAGCCCCGCCACGACGCAGATCTACACCCATGTCACGCCCGAACGGCTGCGTGCCGCATTCGAGCAGGGGCACCCACGGGCGTGATGGGCGCTCTTATCCGATGGGCAGCAGTCTTGGCGGGCCGTGTAACAGGCTGAGCGGGTCCAGGTAGCGCGACCCTTCGAGCAGGCCCCAGTGCAGGCAGGCGTTCGCGCGACACCCAGGATGGGCGGCCACCAGATGGCCGATGACCTGCCCGGAGATCACCGACTGGCCCGCCGCGACGACCGGATCCACCGGCTCGTAGGTCGTCCGCAGCGGACCATGAACGACTGTGATCACGCCGCGTCCGGCGATCAGCCCGGCGAACGAGACGGTTCCCGACCCGGCCGCGCGTACCGCCGCGCCCGGGACCCCTTCCAGGTCGACCCCGCGGTGGCCGGGGCCGTACGGAGTCAGGGGCGGAGCGAAGCCTCGGTCGACGATCAAGGGTGGGTCCAGTGGTGCTCGCCAGGCGGCAACCAGTGAGATCGGCGTCCGGCGGGCGGACGTTACCGGGTCGGTCGGTGGCGCTGGGCTGGTCGACGGAGCCGAGTTCGCGTCGCGGGAGCCGGCAGCCGGTAACGATGCGAGGGATGAGGCTGCGCGGGTGCCGTAACCGGCCACTGGGTGCGGCCAGCGGGTGGCCACGAGGACGATCAGCACGGTCGCGACGAGGAGGGCAAGGGACCGGTGCCGAGGCGGCGGGATCATGGTAGCTCCTGGCATCCTTGGGGGCCCGCCGGCGAGGTTACGGGCCTGTATGTCCACGGTGACCGCACCACGGCTCCCGGGTCACGCGTGGGCCCGCGGCTGTGGACAACCCGCCGGGGCGTTCCGTTGGGGTGGGCGTAGGATTGGGCCACGGCTCGTGCCGTCGAGCTGAATACGCACGCCCTTTCCTCGCGGGCCTTTGCGGCATGGCGGGGAAGGCTTCCTCGGTCCACCGTTTCCTTGCGGTGGTTGGGACCAACAGGGCGTCAGGGGCCCCGATCGCCGGTCGGGGCCTGGAACCGAGGTGTGCCGGTACCTCCCGGCGCAGGAAGGGAGCGACGAGCCATGGCCGTCGTCACCATGAAGCAGCTGTTGGAAAGTGGTGTGCACTTCGGGCACCAGACGAAGCGCTGGAACCCGAAGATGAAGCGTTTCATCTTCACGGAACGCAACGGCATCTACATCATCGACCTCCAGCAGACGCTGTCCTACATCGACCGCGCCTACGACTTCGTGAAGGAGACCGTCGCGCACGGTGGCACCGTGTTGTTCATCGGTACCAAGAAGCAGGCTCAGGAAGCCATTGAGGAACAGGCCGCGCGGGTCGGCATGCCCTATGTCAAGGAGCGCTGGCTCGGTGGCATGCTCACGAACTTCTCCACGGTCTACAAGCGTCTCCAGCGGCTGAAGGAGCTTGAGGAGATCGAGCTGACCGGCGGCACGGAGGTCCGGACCAAGAAGGAACAGCTCGTTCTCTCCCGGGAGAAGGCCAAGCTTGAGCGCACTCTTGGTGGTATCCGTGACATGACCCGGGTGCCGAGCGCGGTCTGGGTGGTCGATACCAAAAAGGAGCACATCGCCGTCGGTGAGGCCCGCAAGCTGGGTATCCCGGTTGTGGCGATTCTGGACACGAACTGCGACCCGGACGAGGTCGACTACCCGATTCCGGGTAACGACGACGCGATCCGCAGTGCCACCCTGCTGACCCGGGTGGTGGCGGACGCCGTGGCCGAGGGGCTCAGGTCCCGCGCCGGTGGGTCGACATCGGTGGACGCCAAGCCTGAGGTTGCCTCCGGCGCGGAGCCGCTGACCGAGTGGGAGCAGGAACTGCTACGGGGTCAGGGTTCCGTCTCCGAGGAGACGACGGCCACCACCCCCACGGCGGAGCCAGCGGCCAGCAGCCTTGAGCAGAACGGGTCCGGCCAGGTCGATGCCGACTCCGTCGCCGCTGTGGCTGCCGGCACCGTCCGAGTCTGAAAAGCCCCTTGGCGTAAGGCCGTACAGGCAGCCCGCCGGCCTGACCGGAACGTGTCGGCGGGCAGCCTGCCGGTAGCCGGGGTCCCACCGGACCTGCGACCGGATGCCCGTGCGCACTGCGCGGCATCGACAGTTCGCGTAAGACCCCTAGCTTCCCCAAACACCAGCAGCCGGACGGAACGAGAAGAGCACCATGGCAGAGATCACAGCCGCTGACATTCGAAAGCTCCGGGAACTCACCGGTGCTGGGATGAGCGACGTCAAGAAAGCGCTTGTCGAGAACGACGGCGACTTCGAGAAGGCCAAGTCGTGGCTGCGGGAGAAGGGCTTGGCCCAGGTTGCCAAGCGGGCCGGGCGCAGTGCGTCCAACGGGCTGGTCGAGTCGTATCTGCACAAGACCGACCCCCAGCTGCCGCCCACGATCGGCGTTCTTCTGGAACTGAGGTGCGAAACCGACTTCGTGGCGAAGACCGACCAGTTCAAGCAGCTCGGACGGGACATCGCGCAGCACATCGCGGCTGCGGATCCGCTTTATGTCACCGCGGAGCAGATCCCGAACGAGGTTCTCGAGCAGGAAAAGAAGATCTACGAGGCCGCGGCGCGTGAGGAGGGCAAGCCCGACCAGGCTATCCCGAAGATTGTGGACGGTCGTCTGAACGGGTACGTGAAGTCGGTCGTCCTGCTTGAGCAGGCGTGGGTCAGGGACGGCAAGCTCACGATCCGTGCGCTGCTTGAGCAGGCGGGATCCTCGCTCGGAGAGAAGATCGAGGTTGGCCGGTTCGCCCGGTTCAACGTCAAGCAGGCCTGACCGCGTCAAGGGGTGTGCTCCCCGGACGGCTTCCTGGGCTGTTCCTGGGTACCGGACCACGGTGAAGACCGGGGATCATGCCTTGGCTGGCGCCGCAGCTGGTGACCGATGCTCGCGGCGGCGCTTTGTCCGGACTGCCCCGGGCCGTGCTCCCTGCGGTGTGCCCGTCAAATAAACCGGATGTGTTGGCTGGCATTTTGCCGCCTCGTCGGGTGGGGCAGACCGCTGCTGGTGGGGCAGACTGCATGTCAGTGCACATCCACCGGCCGATGATCGCGGCCGACGGCGAAGGGGCCGCTCGTGACCGAAAACGCCACCAGGGATGCCGACACTCCGGCCGGTTGCGAGGTCGCAGAGCCACGTTGGCGGCGTGTGCTGCTGAAGTTGTCCGGTGAGGCGTTCGCCGGGGGTGAGCCCCTCGGTATCGATCCGGACACGGTGGCGACGATCGCCCGTCAGATAGCCGACGTCAGTCGGACCGGTATCGAAATCGCGATCGTGGTCGGCGGAGGCAACATGTTCCGCGGTCAGAAACTCGCCGAGGGCGGTGTCGACCGGGCGAGGGCCGACTACATGGGGATGCTTGCGACCGTGGTCAACTGCCTCGCGCTCCAGGACGTCCTGGAGCGCGAAGGGGTGGTGACGCGGGTCCAGACGGCGATCGCGATGGGACAGGTCGCAGAGCCCTATCTGCCGTTGCGGGCCATCCGGCACCTGGAGAAGGGCCGTGTGGTCATCTTCGGGGCAGGGTTGGGGGCGCCGTTCTTCTCGACCGACACCACCGCCGCGCAACGCGCTCTGGAGATCAAGGCACAGGCTGTTCTCAAGGCCACCAAGGTCGATGGTGTGTACGACGCCGACCCGGCAACCAATCCCCACGCGGTTCGGTTCGACACGCTCGTCTACGGTGAGGTGCTCGCGCGTGGGCTGAAGGTCATGGACGCCACGGCTATCAGCCTGTGTATGGACAATCAGCTGCCGATCGTGGTTTTCGACCTGCTGACGGAAGGCAACATACTGCGAGCCGTTCGCGGTGAGAAGATCGGCACCCTGGTCGGTGCGGACGAGGGTGGGACGGAAGGACGACGGTGATCGACGACGTGCTCCTCGAAGCAGAGGAGAAGATGGACAAGGCGGTCCTGGTTGCCAAGGACGACTTTGCCAACATCCGAACGGGGCGGATCACCCCGTCGGTGTTCTCGAAGGTTCTCGTCGACTACTACGGTGCGCTGACGCCGGTGAACCAGCTGGCTTCGTTCCACATCCCGGAGCCCAGGATGGTGATCATAACGCCGTATGACAAGAGCTCGCTGGCAGCCGTTGAGAAGGCTGTCCGGGATTCCGACCTCGGTGTGAACCCGAGCAACGACGGCACGATCATCCGCTGTGTCTTTCCCGAACTCTCCGAGCAGCGCCGACGTGACCTGGCAAAGGTCGCCAGGACCAAGGCCGAGGAGGCGAGGGTCAGCATCCGCAACGTGCGCCGCCACGGTAAGGACGCCATCGACCGCATCGTCCGCGACGGGGACGCCGGTGAGGACGAGGGCCGGCGCGCGGAAAAGGACCTGGACGAGGCGACGCACCGTTATGTCAGCCAGGTGGATGAGCTGTTGCGACACAAGGAGTCGGAGCTGCTGGCGGTCTGACCGACACCGACAGCCGACTACCGCCGTCGTTGCAGTGAGCGGAACAGGCCTGAGAGCCGTGTCGTCTGCACCCACCGCCCCGGCCGGTGGGAGAAGAGTCTGGCCGGGGCTTTGGGTGGCCGTGTCGTGACGGGCACCGGGCAGGCGGCCCAGGAGCCCCGGGCCCGCAGGATGCGGGCCGGCCGGGACCTTCCCGCTGCGATCATTGTCGGAGTCGGGCTTGGCCTGATCATTGTTGTCCCCTTGTATGCCGCCCGACCGTTGTGGATCGTCGTTGTCTGTGCCGCGGTGTCGGTCGGTATGTTCGAGCTGGTCAGGGCGCTGCGGCTGAGCGGGCGGAATGTGGGGCTGGCGCCGCTCGCGGTAGGAGCGGCGGCGATGCCGGCCGTGGCGTACGTCACCGGCGTCAGCGGCCTCATGGTGATGTTGGCCGTGACAGTCCTCGTGGCGATCGCCTGGCGCCTCACGTCCGGGGGGGACGACCATCTACTTCTTGACGTGTCGGCCGCCGCCTTCTGCGCGGCCTACGTGGGTCTTCCGGCCGGCTTCACAGCACTGTTGAGCAGCCCGCCGGACGGTCCTCGGCGGGTCACAGCCTTTCTGGCCACCGCCGTGGCGAGCGACATCGGCGGCTATGCGGCAGGTGTGCTCTCGGGTGGTCGGCACAAGCTCGCCCCGAACGTCTCCCCGGGAAAGTCGTGGGAGGGCTTTGCCGGATCCACCATCGCCTGTGTGCTTGTCGCGAGCGTGGCGATGGCCGGAACCCTGCACGCGGCCATCTGGCAGGGGATGGTGCTGGGTCTTGCGGTCGTGTGTACCGCGACCGTCGGCGACCTTGGCGAGTCGCTGCTCAAACGCGATATCGGGGTCAAGGACATGGGCACCCTGCTGCCCGGGCACGGCGGGATCATGGATCGGTTGGACTCGGTGCTGTGCACGGCTCCCGTGGCCTGGTTGCTGATCACGGCCTTCGTCCCCTCGTCGTGACCCCGGTGGCATCGGTGGCATCTGGTGCCCTGGCAGACTGGACAGGCCATGGCTATTTTCTCCGCCGCTTCCGAATCGCTGCCGGTTGTCAGCGGCAACCGGACCCGTCCGCCCCGTCATCTCGCCGACCTGACCGCCTCGCAACGGCGTGAGGTGGCGGTGTCACTCGGCGAGCCGGGTTTTCGTGCGGACCAGATCGCGCGGCACTATTTCGCCCGGCACCTCGACGCCGATGACGCCGACGCGATGACGGATCTTCCGGCAGCGTCCCGCGCGGCGCTTCTCGGCGCGTTGCTGCCCGTACTGCTGACTCCCGCGAATGTTGCGACCTGTGATGGCGGTGACACGCGAAAGACACTTTGGAAGGCCTTCGACGGGGTGCTCGTCGAGTCGGTCCTGATGCGTTATCCCGACCGTGCCACGGTCTGCGTGTCCAGCCAGGCCGGATGCGGGATGGGCTGTCCCTTCTGCGCCACCGGTCAGGGCGGGCTCACCCGCAACCTGTCCACCGCGGAGATTGTCGAGCAGGTGGTCGCAGCCGCCCGGGTGCTCGCCCGCGGGGAGCTTTCCGGCGGTCCGGCGCGGTTGTCGAATGTGGTGTTCATGGGCATGGGCGAGCCGTTGGCGAACTACGCGACAGTGATCGGGGCCCTGCGGGTCCTCAGTGACCCGCCTCCGGCGGGCCTGGGCCTTTCGGCCCGTTCGATCACGGTGAGTACCGTTGGGCTGGTACCGGCGATGCGGCGGCTGGCCGGCAGTGGTCTTCCGGTCACCTTGGCGGTGTCGTTGCACGCGCCCGACGACGAACTGCGCGACCGTCTGGTGCCGGTGAACCGGCGCTGGCCCGTGGCTGAGGTACTTGCCGCCGCGTGGGAGTACGGCGAGACGACCGGACGCCGGGTCAGCATCGAGTATGCATTGATCGATGATGTCAACGACCAGCCGGAACGCGCCGACGCGCTGGCCGGGCTGCTGACCGGCAGGCTCGCGCATGTCAACCTGATCCCGCTCAATCCCACTCGTGGGGTGTCCTGGCAGGCCAGTGAACGACGCCGGGAGCGCGAGTTCGTCCGCCGACTGCGGTCGAGGGGTATTGCCGCGACCGTTCGCGATACCCGAGGTCGGGAGATCGCGGCAGCCTGCGGACAGCTCGCCGCCGATGAGGCGGACGGGAGTGGCCATGCCACCGGGTGACCGCCGCTCGTCCCGCAGGGCCGCGTCCAGGCGGCGAGGCAACCCGGTGTGGGTCCCGGTGACCGCCGCGGCCGGGGCCATAATGATCATTATTGGTTTGATCATGTATCTCGGCGGTGGCGACGGCACCAGCGCCACCTCGGCCGCGCGGACGGCCGCCGCGGGCGCCACCGCAAGCGCGGCAGCTTCCCACGGTGACTCCGGAGGGTCCCGAGCGCCGTCGCCGTCGCCGGTCCTGGTGAGTGGTTGCATGACGGGGAAGAGTATTGCGGCAGGCTCGAGCCAGCAGTCACTCACGGTCGCTGGGGTCGCCCGCACCTATCAGCTGGCTGTTCCCGCGCCGGACACCCGGGCGAAGGCACTGCCGTTGGTGGTGGGCTTTCACGCGTTCGGGGAGAACGCCTCCGCACTGGAGCGTTACGCCCACCTGGCTGAAATCGGCACCAAGTCCGGTTTCGTCATCGTCGTACCGGATGGGGCGAACGGCAGGTGGAACTTCATGCGCCGCGTGGCGATCGGGCCGGACGACGTGGCGTTCGTGTCCGCGATCGTCAACGATCTGACCGCGCGGATGTGTCTGGACCCCCGTCGGATGTTCGCCACCGGCCTGGGGGACGGCGCCGACATGGCGGTGACGGCGGCATGCGCACTGACGGGGACGTTTACCGCAGTCGTTCCCGTGGCATCCGCGGTGATGCCGGCCAGCTGCCCGGCGCCCGCGCCCAGCCTGTTCGCTATCAGTGGCACGAGTGACCCGGTGACGCCGCTGGAGGGTGGAGGAACGGATCGCCCCGCACCCTTCGACGGCACGCAGGCTCAACCGATGCGGGTCCGCCTCGATCGTTACGCCGGGTTCGTGGGGTGCTCCCCGGCGAATTCCTGGGTGCGGGACACGAGTTCGATCCAGCGGTTGGTCTACACGGCATGTCCGAACGGACGGGACGTGGGACTGTTGGCCGTTCAGGGGGGTGGCCACTCCTGGCCCGACCCCGACGCCGACCCGCCGAAAGGGGTGCAGCGGGCGCAGTTCAGCGCCACCCGGGTTGCCCTGGCCTACTTCCAGGGGCATGCGGCTCCGGCGCCCGCCACCCAGCCCCCGGGGGCGACCGGGTAGTGGGTCTGCGGATCAGCCGTCGTGTTCGCAGCCGATTGACAGATGCGCCACTGTCTCCCAGGCGATGAACTCGCACTGCCCCGGGTGGACCCGCCGGGTCACGCGGTTCTGGCGGTCCTCGACGTCCAGTGGGGTACGCACGGTGGGGTCGGTGGCCTGCCGGTGAGCCCAGGCGTGGGCGGTATCCCAGTCGTTGAAGGAGCCCAGGACCTCCCCGTCGGAGTCGTACACATGGAAACGTCTGGTCCGGGTGGTTGCGGGCCGGATGGGCAGGCGGTGATCTCCTGAGCCGGAGTACCCGACGGGCGGCTCACCGTGGGCGTCCGGCGGGGTCGCGCCAGCCCCTTGTCGGATGGAACCGACGCGGGGCGGATACGACATCGCGTGATGCAGGGGAGCGGGCGCCCGACGGGACGCCGGTGGTCGATTCGGGTGGTGGCAGGCGATGCGCGTGCTGTCGGGTGTGGGCACGGTCGGCCTCCTGGGTAGCGGGTGACGCCGGTCGGTGCGCCCGGATCCAGGCCGTGTGGCCGTTGCCTCCGCGGCCGTTATGCCCGCGGCCGTTGTGCCCGGTACGCAAGGACTTCAGTCAACCGAGCCGTGCTGTTGCCGGGAACGCGCGACGACGGTGCGTCCCAGTGCGACGACAAGCGGATGTGCAAAGGCGGATGCGCTTTGCACATTGTGACGCTCAGCAACGGGATTATATGTCTATGTAGATACTTGCCGACATATTACAGGCGATATGGCGAAAATCACTTTATTGGCAATGTGTACTCCGCTTCAGGCGCATCAGGCCCGGTCCAGGCCGGGTCGGGTGTCGGACTCCGAACATGTGTCGGCGTGCCTCGGTGGTCCCTGCGACAATGGTCCACGTGGTCGAGTCGCCGGTCCCGCGTGAAGTTGTCCTGCTAGGTTCGACCGGGTCGATAGGGACCCAGGCTATTGATGTGGTGAGACGTAACCCCGACCGGTTCCGCGTGGTGGCGCTGACCGGTGGGGGAGGGCGGGTTGACCTGTTGGCAGCCCAGGCCCTTGAGCTGGGCGTTGAGGCCGTGGGTGTGGCCCGCGCCTCGGCCGCGCAGGATCTGCAGCTGGCCTTCTACGCAGAGGCGTCCCGGCGGGGCTTCCGCAAGGGTGAGTACGCCATTCCGAAGATCCTTACCGGTCCGGACGGGGCGACCGAGATTGCCGCGTGGCCGTGTGATGTCGTCCTCAACGGCATCACGGGCTCCGTGGGCCTGGCGCCCACCCTCGCCGCGTTGCGGGCCGGTCGCACGGTGGCGCTTGCGAACAAGGAGTCACTGGTTGCCGGTGGGCCGCTGGTGCTCGACGCTCTCGGCGGCGACCCGTCGCGGCTCGTTCCGGTGGACTCCGAACACTCGGCCCTCGCCCAGTGCCTGCGTGGGGGTCGGCGCGAGGAGGTCCGCAGGCTTGTCCTCACCGCAAGTGGTGGGCCGTTTCGGGGCCGTTCGCGCGACCAGCTGGGTGATGTGACCCGGGAGCAGGCACTGGCGCACCCGACCTGGGACATGGGTCCGCTCGTCACGATCAACTCGGCCACCCTTATGAACAAAGGCCTCGAGCTGATCGAGGCACACCTGTTCTTCGGGGTGCCCTACGACGACATCGACGTCGTCGTCCACCCGCAGTCGTTGGTGCACTCCATGGTCGAGTTCACCGACGGGTCGACGCTGGCGCAGGTGTCCCCACCGGACATGCGCCTGCCGATCGCACTAGCCCTGGGATGGCCGGACCGGGTGCCCGCGGCCCAGGCCCCGATGGACTGGCGGCGGGCCCAGTCGTTGACCTTCGAGCCGTTGGATGCCGTAGCCTTCCCCGCGGTGGATCTCGCGCGTGAGGCCGGGCGCCGCGGTGGGACTGCTCCCGCGGTCTTCAACGCCGCCAACGAGGAGGCCGTGGCGGCTTTTCTCGGACACCGGCTACCGTTCGTGCGCATCGTCGACGTCGTCGCCGAGGTGGTGACGGCGCATTCCGTCGTGGAACGTCCGAGCCTCGACGAGGTGTTGAACACCGAGAGGGAAGCGCGCGAGCAGGTGCGCGCGCTCATTGACCAAGGAGCCTGATCGAAGCGTGATGCCTTCGTGACGCAAAGGTGCCATAGAAGATCTCGTAGCGCTGTGATCGGGGCATGATCGCATCATGACCAATGTCATTGGCATCGTCGCGTTCGCGCTGGCCCTGATCGTTTCTGTCGTCCTGCACGAGGCCGGCCACTTTGTGACGGCCCGCCATTACGGCATGAAGGCCTCGAAGTTCTTCGTCGGTTTCGGTCCGACGTTGTGGTCCCGTACCCGTGGTGAGACCGAGTACGGCTTCAAGGCATTCCCGGCCGGGGGATTCGTCAAGATCGAGGGAATGACTCCCCTCGAGGAGATCGATCCGGCCGACGCGGACCGGGCGTTCCACAGCCAGCCTGCCCGTCGGCGGGCCGTCGTGCTGGTAGCCGGGTCGTTCATGCACCTGGTCATCGCAGTTGTCCTGATCTACGGCGTTCTGTTGGCGTTGGGGTCCTCTCGCCCGAGCGAGAACAAGGTCGGCCGAACCGTCTGCGTGCCGGTGACCGGGCAGTGTGCCGCGAATGCGCCGGTGGGCCCGGCCGAGCGTGCGGGTGTGCGCGCGGGTGACCGGGTGGTCAGCTTCGACGGCACGCCGATCGGGGACTGGAAGCAGTTCACCCGACTCATCCGCGACCATGGCCCGGGCGTCGCCACCCTCGTCGTCGACCGGGACGGTCGCACGGTCACCCTCCAGCCGGACCTGGTGGCGGTCCAGCGGGACCGTCAGACCGGGCTACCCGGAAACGACGTGGTCGGGGCGATCGGTATCGCGCAGGGCATTGACACCGTCCGGTACAACCCGATCTCGGCTGTTCCGAGAACCACCGCGGTCATCGGAACCGGTATCGGCGGCATGTACGACACGCTGGTGCACCGGATCGGCGACCTCGGGAACCTCTTCGGTCACGACCGGAATCCGAACGGCCTGGTAGGTGTCGTCGGAGCGGCCCGCGTCGGTGGCGAACTGCTGTCCGCCCAGGACACTTCCGCTGTGCAGCGGATCGGTGACTTCCTCGTCCTCGTGGCCGGTGTCAACCTGGCGATCGGCGTCTTCAACCTGCTTCCGCTGTTCCCGCTCGACGGCGGGCACCTCGCGGTTCTCGGCTTCGAGCAGGCCCGGCACGGCACACGTCGACTGGGTGGCTACCGCGGACCGGTCAAACGTGTCGACCTCGTGAAGCTTCTGCCCGCGGCATACGCGATGGTCGCCTTCTTCATCGCGCTGAGTCTGCTCATCCTGTCCGCTGACATCGTCAACCCGATCAGCCTCAACTAGCCGACCTGCACCCGCGATATCGGGTAGCGATCTTAATGGTTCACCGGGGTGACGTGGCCATGGTTCCTGCCGTGTTTCCGGGAGCCTGCACTACCGGGGGGCCTGCACTACCGGGGGCAGGAGTGCCTACCAGGTGGCAAGACCTGTGACATCCCTTCAGTATCCAACCATCGACACGCCAGTGAGGACATCGTGACCATAACTCTCGGCATGCCCGAGGCACCACCCCTCTCGCTCTCCACCCGGCGCCGGAGCCGGCAGATCCACGTCGGTAACGTGCCGGTCGGCGGGGACGCGCCAGTCTCCGTCCAGTCCATGACCACAACGCTCACCTCCGACGTCAACGCCACCCTGCAGCAGATCGCGCAGCTGACCGCGGCCGGTTGTCAGATCGTGCGGGTGGCCGTTCCCAGTCAGGACGATGCGGACGCGTTGGCCGCCATCGCGAAGAAGTCGCCGATTCCGATCATCGCGGACATCCACTTCCAGCCGAAGTACGTGTTTGCGGCGATCAATGCCGGCTGCGCCGCCGTCCGCGTTAACCCCGGCAACATCAAGGAATTCGATGACAAGGTCGGGGAGATCGCCCGTGCCGCATCCGCAGCCGGCACCCCGATCCGTATCGGGGTGAACGCCGGTTCGCTGGACAAGCGTCTGCTGGCGAAGTACGGGCGTGCGACGCCGGAGGCGCTCGTGGAGTCGGCGCTGTGGGAGTGCTCGTTGTTCGAGGAGCACGGTTTCACCGACATCAAGATTTCGGTGAAGCACCACGACCCGGTCGTGATGATCCAGGCATACCGACTGCTCGCCCAGCGCTGCGAGTACCCGTTGCACCTCGGGGTCACCGAGGCGGGGCCGGCGTTCCAGGGCACGGTGAAATCGGCCGTCGCGTTCGGGGCGTTGCTGGCTGAGGGGATCGGTGACACGCTGCGGGTGTCGCTGTCCGCGCCGCCCGTGGAAGAGGTGAAGGTCGGCATCGGCATTCTCGAGTCCCTGGGACTCCGCCAGCGCACCCTGGAGATCGTTTCCTGCCCGTCATGCGGTCGGGCACAGGTCGATGTGTACAAGCTGGCGGAGGAGGTCACCGCCGGGCTGGACGGCCTGACGGTGCCGCTGCGGGTCGCGGTCATGGGCTGTGTGGTCAACGGGCCGGGCGAGGCGCGTGAGGCTGACCTCGGGGTGGCCTCGGGTAACGGCAAGGGCCAGATCTTCGTCCGGGGCAAGGTTGTCAAGACCGTTCCCGAGGCACAGATCGTCGAGACCCTGATCGAGGAGGCCATGCGGCTTGCCGAGCAGATGGAGGCCGCCGGATCGGCGTCCGGCGAGCCGTCGGTGTCGGTCGGGTAGTTCCGGACGTTCGTGACCATGGGCCTGCCGCTGCGCTCACCACCTACCCGCCTGCTCGATGACCGCGACCTGCCGGCAGTGCGGGAGGTACTCGCGCGCAACCCGATCGCGGACGTGTTCGTCGCGTCCCGGGTGGAGGCATGCGGACTGGTCCCCTGGCGGCTGGGCGCGCAGGTCTGGGGTCACACGGTGGACGGTCGGCTTGTCGCCGTCTGCTATTCGGGGGCAAACCTCTGGCCGGTTGCGGCGGGTCCGGCGTCGGCGAAGGCGTTCGCCGAACGGGCCCGCCGCCAGGGCCGCCGGTGTTCCTCGATCGTCGGCGTTGCGGATGCGGTCGAGGCCATGTGGCAGTACCTGGAACCGGAGTGGGGCCCGGCCCGTGACGTCAGGGCCGACCAGCCGCTGTTGTCGATCTCCGGGCCGCCGATCGTCGCCCCTGATCCCGCGGTCCGCCACGTTCGTCCGGACGAGCTGGACATACTGCTGCCGGCGTGTGTGGCGATGTTCACCGAGGAGATCGGGGTGTCCCCGATACTGGCCGACGGTGGGGCGCTCTACCGCGCCAGGGTTGCCGAGTTCGTCAGCCAGCGCCGCTCGTTCGCCCGTATCGAGGACGGGCGGGTGTTGTTCAAGGCCGAGATCGGCGCGGTTGCCGCCGGTGTCTGCCAGATCCAGGGGGTCTGGGTGACCCCGGAGCTGCGTGGCAGGGGACTCGGCGCCGCGGGCACGGCGAGTGTGGTGGCGATCGCGCAGACGACCCTCGCGCCGGTTGTCAGCCTCTATGTGAACGAGTACAACCACGCTGCGCGCCAGGCCTATGACCGAATCGGCTTTCGGCGGGTCGGAACCTTCGCATCGATCCTTTTCTGATCCGATCCCGGCCTCTATCTCCTGTTTCCGCAGTGTTGCGGGTTTGGTGACAAGGGATAGCGACTTGGGCCTTCCTCTGGCATGCTCGTTTTTCGACAACTTCGATCGGCTTGCGTGGCACCGTGAGGTACCGCAGTGGAGGGGAAGCTCATGTCATCGAGGAGGCTGTGGCGTCGCGTCACGCCATTGCTCGCGGTCGGCGCACTCGCGTTGGCGGCAACGGCCTGCTCTAGCGGGGGGGACAAGAACACGGTGTCCGCCGGCAGCCCCACGGGAACCCTGCGGCTCGGCTACTTCCCGAACCTCACTCATGCCCCCGCCATCTACGGGCTTGACCAAGGAATTTTCGCCCAGAAACTCGGTTCCGGGGTGAAGCTGGATACCTCGACGTTCAACTCGGGCACCCAGGAGGCCGAGGCGATCCTGTCCGGTGCGCTGGACGCCGGCTACATCGGGCCGAATCCCGCAGTCAACACCTTTGTCAAGTCCAAGGGTGAGGCGCTGCGCATCATCTCGGGAGCGACGTCTGGCGGTGCCGGCCTCGTGGTGAAGAGCAGCATCACCTCGGTCGATCAGCTGCGCGGCAGGACCATCGCGAGTCCGGGCCTGGCCAACACCCAGGATGTCGCGCTGCGGTACTACCTCAAGCAGCACGGCCTGGCCACCGACAAGAACGGCGGCGGTGACGTCCAGATCCGTCCGCAGGACAACACGGTGACGGTGGACGCCTTCAAGTCCGGCGCCATCGACGGCGCCTGGGTGCCCGAGCCGACCCTGTCCCGGATGGTCGCCGACGGCGGGAAGCTACTGGTGGACGAGGCCTCCGAGTGGCCGAACGGCAAGTTCGTCACCACCCTGCTGGTCGTGCGTACCGAGTACGCGAAGAGTAACCCCGAGATCGTCAAGCGTCTGGTGGAGGCGAACGTCGCTTCGATCGACGCGCTGAATGCGGACCCGGCCAAGGGCCAGCAGGTCACCAACCAGGGGCTGGGGAAGCTGTCCGGCAAGCCGCTGGCCGACGCTGTGATCACGCCGGCATGGAAGCGTCTGACGTTCACCTCTGACCCGGTCGCGTCATCGCTGCTTGCATCGGCCGATCATGCGCAGGAGCTTGGTCTGCTGAGCAAGGTCGACCTGAACGGGATCTTCGACCTGACGGCCCTGAACGCGCTGCTGACCACACAGGGCAAACCGTCGGTCGCTGCGAAGTAGGCGCGAGCCCAGTCGGTGGAGGAGAGGATTTCGTGACCGCTGTTGTTGACGCGAGTGCGGTACGGATCGACGGCGTGAGCCGGACCTTCGGGTCCGGTTCGCACCGGGTCCAGGCGCTTGACAACGTTTCCTTTGACGCGCGTCCGGGTCAGTTCGTCTGCCTGCTGGGCGCCTCCGGCTGCGGGAAGTCGACGCTGCTGGGCATTCTCGCGGGCATCGACCGACCCAGCTCCGGCATGGTCGACGTCGGCGGGCGCAGGGTCGGTCTGATGTTTCAGGATTCGGCACTGCTGCCGTGGCTCACCGCAGGCGGGAACGTTGCCCTGCCGATGAAGATCCGGGGTGTTCCCAAGGCGGACCGACAGGCCCGGGTTGCTGAGCTGCTCGCGATGGTCCGCCTTGCCGGTCTTGCGGACAAACGTCCGCACGAACTGTCCGGTGGCATGCGTCAGCGGGTCAGCCTGGCCCGGACGTTCGCGCAGGAGGCCGACGTCTTGTGCATGGACGAGCCCTTTGGGGCGCTGGACGCGATGACACGCGACCTGCTGCATGACGAACTGGAGCGGATCTGGCGGGAGACCGGGGTCACCGTCCTGTTCGTCACCCACGACGTACGGGAGGCGGTGCGGCTCGGCGACCGCATCGTCCTGCTGTCGAGTCGACCCGGGCGGGTGGCGGAGATCTTCGACGTCGGACTCGAACGCCCCCGCCGCATCGACTCACCGGATGTGGCCGTGCTCGCCGCAACCATCACCGCACGCCTGCGGGAGGAGGTAGGCCGCCATGGTCACTGAGACCACCATTGAGCCCGGCGCGTTGCGTAAGGCGCGGGCCGTGTCCATCGATGAGCCGGTGTCCACCGACGGGACCGATATCACTCTTGCCGGTCTAGACGCCCTCGACACGGTCACCGAGCCTGGACGTCCGTTCGCGGCCCGGGTGTGGTCCGCGACCTGGCCGAAACTGGGAGCAGTCGCGATCTTCCTGTTGCTGTGGCAGATCGTGGTGTGGAGTGATTGGAAGCCCTCCTACGTGCTGCCCGGCCCCAGCGAGGTGCTACCGGAACTCGCGCATCAGATCATGACCGGGGACTTCTGGTCGGCGCTCGTCCGCACCATGCAACGCGCCTTCGTCGGGTACGCGCTGGCGGTCCTGATCGGGACCGTTGTCGGCCTGGCGGTCTCGCGGTTCGTCTTGTTGCGGACCGCGGTCGGCTCGTTCGTCACGGCGCTGCAGACGATGCCCTCGATCGTCTGGTTCCCACTGGCGATCCTGCTGTTCAAACTCACCGAGTCGGCGATCCTGTTCGTAGTCGTGCTCGGCGCGGCCCCATCCATCGCCAACGGCGTCATCAGCGGCATCGACTACGTCCCCCCGCTGCTGACCAAGGTCGGCCAGACCATGGGCGCACACGGCCTGAAGCTCTACCGGCTGGTGGTGGCGCCGGCGGCCCTGCCGTCGGTGGTGGCAGGGCTCAAGCAGGGCTGGGCGTTCGCCTGGCGGAGCCTGATGGCCGGTGAACTGCTGGTCATCGTTCCCGGTCACCCGTCCATCGGTTCGGATCTGGAGAACAGCCGCCAGTTCCTGGAGGCGACCGGTGTGATCGCTTCTATGATGACGATCTTCATCATCGGGGTGTTGGTGGATGCTGCGTTCAACGTCGCGGACCGTCGGATGCGGGCTCGTCGTGGCCTCCTGCCCGAACAGGCCCGATGAGGGACGCCTGAGGCGCCTGAGAGACGCCTGGGATGTGCAGCCGCTGGAGAGCGGTGGGAGAGGCCGCACCCGCGCGGACCCGACACCCGTGCGGGGCAGGGTGACACCATGACCGGCAAGATGGATGCATGCAGATCTCCGCACGTGCCGACTACGCCCTGCGCGCGTTGCTGACCCTGGCCGCCTCCGACGGTGAGCTGGTCAAGGGCGAAAGCCTGGCTACCGCGCAGAACCTGCCGTTGCGGTTTCTGGAGAACATTCTCACCGACCTGCGTCGCAGCGGCCTGGTTGTGAGTCGGCGTGGCGCCGACGGCGGATACCGGCTCTGCCGGCCACCGGACGAGATCACCATCGCGATGGTGATCCGTGCTACCGACGGTCCGCTGGCGAGTGTGCGGGGCCGCCGGCCGGAGGACGCGGTGTACGAGGGTGCCGCACGCCACCTCCAGGATGTGTGGATCGCCGTGCGGGTCAGCCTGCGCCGGGTTCTCGAGGCGGTGACGCTCGCTGACGTCGCCAGCGGCCAGCTTCCGCCGATGATCTGTGAGCTCGGTCGTGACAGTGACGCGTGGGTCGCCCGGTGACCGTTGTTCCGGTGGCGGTGGTCTTCGACTGGGGCGGCACCCTCACCCCCTTCCACGATGTGGACCTGCTGGACCTGTGGCGGGTTGTCGCGCGCGACCTTGCTCCGGGTCACGCAGCCGAGCTGACCTGGTTACTGGAAGACACGGAACGGCAGTGGTGGGCGACGGAGGGCGGCGCAGGGCGCAGCGGGACCGTCATGGAACTGCTTGCGGCGGTGTCGGCGGCGGTCGGACTCGACGTCAGCGGAGCCGTGCACCGGGTGTCCGCCCGGCATGACCTGCGCGCCTGGACTCCGCACACGGTGTGTGACCCTGAGGCGCTGCTGCTGATGCATCTCGTGCGGGCTCGCGGGCTTCGGATCGGACTGCTGACCAACACCCACTGGCCCCGGTCGTGGCACTCGCGGTGGCTGGCCCGAGACGGACTCCTGGAACTGTTCGACGCCCGCGTCTATACCAACGACCTGCCGTTCTCCAAGCCGCATCCAGGTGCCTTCCACGCCGCCCTCGCCTCGCTCGGCGTCAGCGACCCACGCTCGGCGGTGTTTGTCGGTGATCGTCCAGCCAGTGACATAGCAGGGGCCCGCGCCGTCGGGATGCGGACCGTCCTGCTCTCCGACGGTCTTCGTCCGCAGCTGGAAGCATCCGGCCCGGCGGGTGGGTCCCAGGCCGATGCGGTGATCGGCCGGTTGGGGTGTCTACCTGGTGTCCTGGACAGGTGGGCTGTCAGCAGGTGATTCCCGGTCATACGCCAGGTAGGGCTCGGGTGGCCTGGTCGGGCGGCTGGCCGGCCGCAATGCGGGCCTGCTGGCCCCGTACCGCCATTCCCGCCAGGGCATCCACCACCAACGCGCGGGTTCTGCCGGCCAGGTCGCCAAGCGCGTCGTAAGCCGCGGCCGCGGCATGGTCCTCCACCTCGGCGAGCAGGAGAAGCGCCCGGTTGGGTTCGGTGGGCGCCACCGGCAGTTGGTAGGCGGGCTGGGCCGCGGGCACGGAGCCACGGCGGTCCGCGATCGCGGCGACCAGTTGGTCGCGCAGCTCGCGGTGGGCGTTGTAGGCGGTCTGGGCAAGGTTGCGGGTGGCAGTGGCGACAGATCCGAGCGGAGCCATCGCCCCGCCTGCCGCCGCGCAGGCGTACACGGCTGCGTGCTCCACGGCCAGCATGTCCGACAGCGCCCGGACAGTGTCCAGGTCGGTTGGCTGGTCAGCGGCCTGCGCGGTCACCGTCATCTGGACAGGGGGGCGAGTAGGTCCACATGGGCGGTCTCGGCGGCGCAGATGCTGGCGAGCAGCGGGGCCAGATACACGGACGCGTCCAGGCACTGCGCACGCAGAGCAACCGCGGTTTGTCGCTCCAGCGTGACGAGCGCGGCAACCGTCGCCTGCTGGGATGCCGCCCTGTCGGTCGCAGCCGGGGCCGGGCCGGCGGCCGGGGCACCGGTGGCGGCCGACCCAAGGTGGTCGGCGTGCTCGGCGTGGTGGGCCCGCACCACGCGCAGCATCGCCATGATCGATGGATGCGCGAGGATCGCGCTGTCATAAGCGGCGAGTAGGCGTTGTTCGGCCTGGGTGGCGGATGCGCGCAGGACGTCGTCGGTGGTGCGTGCATCCGGGGTGGTGACCGGGCCGGGTACCGACCGCGTCCAACTGCACCCGGCGAGGGTGGCGGCGACCAGGGGCAGCGCGCCGAGCACGAACCGCCGGGAGGATCCCTGCCCACGAATCATCTGTCCTGGAATCATCGTGCTCACGGCCCAGCAGTTTGTCACAGGGACGGCAGCGCCGTGATGCCAGTACCAGGGTGGGGACGACGTTTGGGTCGAGTGAGAGTCGTGCCGTAACGGACGTAGGCTCAGGATCTCCGGAGGACGTCACGTCGATGCGTGGCGCAAGAGAGGAGCGGGTCGACGTGGGCGACGCCGTGGCGCATACGGATGCCGGTGGCGGGCGACGCCGCGCCGAGGCGCGACATCAGGGCGTGGGCGACCGGCGGCGGTCGGTTCATGCCGAGCTGGTGGACCTGCTCACGCCGGAGCTTGCGGCTGATGGGTTCGACCTGGAGGAGGTCGGCATCACACGGGCCGGTTCCCGCAGCGTGGTCCGGGTGGTGGTGGACCGCGACGGCGGCGTTGATCTCGATGCTGTCGCGGCTGCCAGCCGGGTCGTCGCGGCCGTCCTCGACGCCGCTGACACAGCCGCCGCTGACACAGCTGCGGCCGGCACAGCCGCGGCCGGCAGGGGCTCGCCGGTTGCAGGTCCCTACGTGCTGGAAGTGACCTCTCCCGGGGTGGACCGACCGTTGGTGGCGCCACGGCACTGGCGGCGCGCCAGGGGGCGTCTGGTGTCGGTGCAGACCCGCGACGGCCGTCAGATCCTCGGGCGGGTACATACCAGCGGGCCGGATTTTGTCGAACTCGCGGTCGACGGCCGGCGCACCGCGGGCGGCGAGGCGGTGCGGATATCCTTCGCCGACGTCGTTCGGGCTGCTGTGCAGGTGGAATTCCGCGCAATCGACGAGGACGAGGACGCGGAGGCGGAGCGATGAAGCTCGACGTGGCGGCACTGCGTGGGATCGAGCGCGAGCGGGACATCTCCTTCGACACTCTGGTGGCCGCGATCGAGACCGCGCTGCTGACGGCCTACCGGCACACCGACGGCGCGGCGCACGATGCGCGTGTGGTCATCGACCGGACCTCGGGGCACGTCGCTGTCTACGCCCGTGAGACCTCCCCGGACGGCATGACGCGGGAGTGGGAGGACACGCCTGCCGATTTCGGCCGGATCGCGACGATGACGGCCAAGCAGGTCATCATGCAGCGACTGCGCGAGGCCCAGCAGGAGATCACCTATGGGCAGTATGCGGATCGTGAGCACGAGGTGGTCTCCGGGGTTGTCCAGCACCATGAGCAGCGGGCCGGCTCCAAGGTCGTGCTGGTGGACCTCGGCACCATCGAAGGGGTACTCCCGCCGGCCGAGCAGGTTCCCGGTGAGCGGTTCGAACACGGCGATCGCATCAAGTGCTATGTCGTGAGCGTCGTCCGCGGGGCGCACGGCCCCACGGTGGCCCTGTCGCGAACCCACCCGGAGCTGGTCAAGGGCCTGTTCCGGCTGGAGGTGCCGGAGGTGGCCGACGGCACTGTGGAAATTGTCGCGATCGCCAGGGAGGCGGGACACCGTAGCAAGATCGCGGTCCGGTCAAACGTCGTCGGGGTCAACCCGAAGGGCGCCTGCATCGGTCCGATGGGCGCGCGGGTACGAGCGGTCATGGCGGAGCTCGCCGGCGAGAAGATCGATATCATTGACTGGTCCGCAGAGCCGGCGACCTTCGTCGGCAACGCGCTGTCACCCGCGAGGGTCGCGCGGGTCGAGGTCACCGACCCGGTGGCCCGCGCGGCACGGGTGGTCGTACCGGACTACCAGCTCTCGCTCGCCATCGGCCGAGAGGGGCAGAACGCCCGGCTGGCCGCACGCCTCACCGGCTGGCGTATCGACATCCATTCGGACACGGAAGGTTCGGACACGAAAGGTTCGGACACGAAAGGCAATGGTGACTCGCTGTCGCGAGCAGGCTCCGGGTCGATTCCTCGGCGAGCCGCATCGCCGCCGGCCTCCCGCAGATCTCCTGCCGCGGGCGGCCACTCCCGAGGCGCTACGGGATAGACTCGTCATGGCGCGCCGTGCGGAGCCGATCCGCACCTGCGTAGGGTGTCGTACCCGGGCGGCGCGGTCCGACTTGGTGCGTATGGTGGCTGTTGACGGTGAACTCAGGCCGGATGTTCGTCATCGCATGCCAGGTCGGGGGGCGTACCTGCATCCCGACCTGGCATGCTTCGAACTCGCGGAGCGCCGAAAGGCGTTCCCGCGGGCGTTGCGCGTTCCAGGGCCGCTCGACCTCGGACGCGTCAAGGCCCACCTTGTCGAGTAGTGCAGGATCTAGGAGTAGTGGCAACGACTGGGCTTCGCGCACCGGCGGGAAGCCCATGCAAGATTGGACGACATCACCAGATGTCGACACGGAAGCAGGTCGAGACAGCGATGACCGCGCGATGAGCACGCAGCCATGATCACGACCGGCAGGTAACGAGGGTCACGCGGGCGGACCGCGGGCCGAACGAAGGAGCACCGTGGCAGGAAAGGCCCGCGTACATGAGCTCGCCAAGGAGCTCGGAGTCGACAGTAAGACCGTCCTCGCCAAGTTGAAGGATCTCGGCGAGTTCGTGAAGTCGGCTTCGTCCACAGTCGAGGCACCCGTCGTCCGAAAGCTCAAGGAGTCGTTCCCCACCGAAGGCGGGGCAACACAGCGAGCGGCCGCGCGCGGTGGCGCGACCCCGGGTAACACGGCCAGACCTGTGCCCGGAGCTCGACCCGGACCGGTGCAACCCCGTCCCGGACCGCGGCTCCCCGGCCGGCCGGGGACTCCTGCCACCACGGGTTCGCCAGTCCGCCCACAGGACCCCGGCGCCGGAGCCGTCGCGCCGGGCTCGGCGCGGCCAGGTCCCGTCTCGCCCCCGCGCCCCGGTACGCCGGTGACACCGAGCACGCCAACACCGAGCACGCCGGCGGCGAACATCCCCGCGGCCGCATCAGCACAGGAAACCATCCCGACCGCCGGGTCCGGCCCGGCTCCGGCCACGCAGCCCGCACGGCCACGCCCGGGTGGTCCCGCGCGGCCGTCGCCCGCCGTCGGCACGCAGAGCTCGCCCGCTCAGGACTCGTCGACGCAGGCCTCGTCGGTACAGGGCGCACCCGGGCAGAGCCCGCAGGCGAAGGGCCCGTCCGGTCGTCCCACCCCTGGTCCGCGGCCTGGTCCACGTCCGGCCGGCCCTGGTAACAACCCTTATACGACGCAGAGTTCGCAGGCCCGGTCGCAGCCGTCGGCCCCTGGCGCGCCCAATGGGGCACCGGCCGGCCCGCCGCCTCGGCAGGCAGGCCCACGCCCGGGCGGTCCGCGTCCGGCCGGCTCGGGCGGCCCGCGCCCCGGTGGTACCGGTGGTCGGCCGTCGCCGGGCCAGATGCCCCCACGCCCTGGTGGCACGGGTGGTCGGCCGGGGCCGGGCCAGATGCCCCCACGTCCTGGTGGTACCGGTGGACCCCGCCCCAACCCGGGTATGTTCCCGGCCCGTCCCGCCGGTAGCGGGCCACGGCCCGGCCCTGGTGGTACTGGTCGACCGGCTCCCGGC
>NZ_CAKKTK010000059.1:0-30610 GCF_920656135.1 Frankia sp. Cppng1_Ct_nod
GGATGCACGATAGCCTGCGCATCCTCGACTGTCCTCCCCAAGACCGACCGAATCCGCGGAGCACCACTGTCCGTAACTGTTGGTGATCGGTCTGGCCGCCCTCGCATGCCCGCTGAGCGCGGGTATCCAGCCGATGACCTTCGAGGAGGCCTCCTCACGGTGCCGGCGAGGCGGCCCGCCGTCCTGGAATCGCGTTGAGCAGCAGGCGGGTGTATGCGTCCCTCGGTGCCGTCAGCACCACGCCGGCCAGCCCCACCTCCAGCAGTCGGCCGGCACGCATGACCCCGACGTGGTCGGCTACCCGCCGCACCACCCCCAGATCGTGGGAGATGAACAGGAAGCTCAGCCCCAGATCAGCCTGAAGCTGGATCAGCAGCTCCAGGACCCGCGTCTGCGCCGACACGTCGAGTGCGGAAACCGGCTCGTCGCACACCACCAGCCGTGGTGCCGGTGCCAGCGCCCGCGCGATCGCGACCCGCTGGCACTCGCCACCCGACAGTTCCGCGGGCCGATATGACAGTACCGAAGCAGATAACGCCACCCGCTCGAGCAGTTCACGGACCCGGTCCCGGCGGGAAGCCCGGTCACCCACCCCGAAGATCCGCAGCGGTTCCTCCACCACCTCCGCGATGGTGAAACGCGGGTTCAGCGAGGCGTACGGGTTCTGGTAGACGAGTTGGACCCGCTGGCGGAACCGGCGTAACGCTCCGCCGCGGAGCTGGCTGATGTCCTGCCCGTCCATGGTCACCCGTCCGGCCGACGGTGTCGCCAGCCGGGTGATGAGCCGAGCCATCGTCGTCTTGCCGGAGCCGGACTCGCCGACCAACGCGAACGTCTCACCGTGACCGATGGTGAAGCTTACGCCGTCCACGGCCCGGACTGATCGTTTCCCGTGGCCGGCCGAGCGGGGAAGCGCAAACTCCTTCACCAGGTCTTCGACCACGATCAACGGGGGTATATCCGGACCGGCCACCACGGCGGTCTCCGTCGTTGTCATGATCGTTGCGGTGGCGGTGGCGGTGGTCCGGACCTGGGGTGTCGGCGCAGGCCCGGACCGCAGCCGGGACCCGGACAGGCTCGGAGCGTCGGCGACCAGCTGGCGGGTATAGGGATGGCTCGGCTCACCGATGACCTGATCCGCGGGTCCCGCCTCCACGACCCGGCCGGCATGGAGCACCACCACCCGGTCGGCGCGTTCCAGCGCGATGCCGAGGTCGTGGGTCACGAGAAGGACAGCGGTACCGCGGTCGCGCACCAGTCCGCCGATGTGATCGAGAATCTGTCGCTGCACGGTGACGTCGAGAGCGCTCGTCGGCTCGTCCGCGATGAGCAGCCGCGGCCCGGCGGCCACCGCGATGGCGATCAGCACCCGCTGGCGCATCCCACCGGACAGCTCGTGCGGATACTGCCGGGCGCGGACCGCGGGTTGCGACAGGCCTGCCTCGGCGAGGGCGCCCACGGCCGCGGCGGCTGCGGCGCGGCGATTTACCAGGCCGTGGATGCGCAGCGTCTCGGAGACCTGGTCGCCGATCCGCAGGACGGGGTTCAACGCCACGGACGGGTCCTGGGGCACCAGGCCGATCCCCGCGCCGCGCACCACCCGCAGATCCCGTTCACCGACTTGGGTCAGATCGGCGCCAGCGAACATCACGCGACCACCGTCGACTTGTCCGCCCGCCGGCAGCAGCCCGAGCACGGCGTGGGCGGTCGTGCTCTTGCCGGAACCGGACCCGCCGACCAACGCGACGACCTCACCAGACCGCACGGTGAGACCGACCCCCCGCACGGCATGAATCACCCCGAGACGGCCGCGGTACGACACCTCCAGGTTGTCGATCTCCAGTACAGGCACCTCCGAGGTCGACGGCGCACCGACGATGCCGCCCGGTGTGTCCTCATCCGATGTGTCCGCGCCTGGACCGGCCATCGGGGAACCGGTCCACCGGTGACTGGTCATCGGACCCGCGCCCATTCACCGTCGAGCGCCCGGGAGATGCGGTTGGCCGCCAGCACCGTGAGCGCGATGGTCAGGCCCGGCAGCGTCGACAGCCACCAGGACGTCGCCAGGTAGTCGCGACCGTCCGCCACCAGTGAACCCCACTCGGGGGCGGGTGGGGTGGCACCGTACCCCAGGAAGCTCAGCCCCGACACCGAGAGGACCGCGACGCCGATCTCCAGGGTCGTGAGGACCGTCACCGGGCCCCAGGCGTGCGGCAGGACGTGCCGGCTGAGCACCCACCACCATCCGGCGCCCGTCGACCGGGCCGCCTCGACGAAAACGGCGTTGCAGACCCGCAGCGTCTCCGCCCGCATCACCCGGGCGAAGTTGGCGATGGTCGGTACCCCGACCGCGACCGCCACGTTGACCGTCCCGACGCCGAGTGCCGTCACCAGCGCCAGGGACAACAGTAGCGACGGGATCGCGAGCAGCACGTCGACGATCCGCATGACGATCTCGTCGATCCAGCCGCCGAAGAAGCCGGCGACGAGACCGGTGGCGGATCCCACGACCAGGCCGACCGCGACAGCAATCATGGTTGTTCTGATCGAGAGCGACGTGCCGTACACGACCCGGGCGAACAGGTCGCGTCCGAGTTGGTCGGTCCCGAACAGATGATGGGCTTCCGGGGACCGGAGTTTGTCCGCCGGCACCCCGACGATCGGGTCGGCGGACGTCAGCACCCCGGGCGCGAACGCCGCGACCAACACGACGATCATGATGAGAACCGAAGCGACCAGGCCGGGCCGGTGCGCCATGAAACGGCCGACCCGCCGCCACCCGACCCGCCGACCAGGAACAACCGGAGCGGTCGGCGTCGATTCCGCGGCGATGCGCAGCCCGTTCACACGGTCCCTTCCATCCGCACCCGGGTGGGCACCGGGACGATCCGTGGGTCGAGCAGCGGGTAGAGCAGGTCCACGGCCAGGTTGATGACGACGAAGGTGACCGCGCCCAGCAGGACCACCCCCTGTACCACCGGAATGTCCTGGTAACGGACGGCCGCGACGATGATCCGCCCGATGCCGGGCCGGGAGAAGACGGTCTCCACCACGACGGCGGAGGCCACCGTGTTCCCCGCGAGGACGCCGGCCAGGGTCATAGCCGGCAGTCCCGCGTTACGCAGCGCGTGGCGCAGATGGATCCGGGCCGGTCCCGCTCCCTTCGCTCGCGCCGTCCCGATGTAGGGCTCGCCCAGAGCTGTTGTGAGGCTCCTGGCAAGTACCTGCGCGATGAGCGCCCCGCACGGCAGCGCCAGCGTGACAGCCGGCAGCAGCAGGCTGCGCACCCCGTGGTCCCCGACGGCCGGCAACAGCCCCCACCGGAAGGAGACCACCTGCAACAGGACGAGTCCGACGAAGAACGACGGCAGGCAGACGCCGACCGCAGGCAGCGCGAGCAGCATCTGCCGCAGCCACCACCTGCGGGTGTATGTCCCCCAGACCGCGAGGCCCGTTCCCAGGAGGATGCCGAGCCCGAGCGCGGCTGCCGTCAGCGCCAGCGTCGGGGGGAACGCATCGGCGATCATGGTTGTCACCTGTTGGCCGCTCTGCACCGAACGGCCGAGGTCGCCGCGCAGTACGCCGACGAGCTGGTCGGCGTACTGCGCGGCGACGGACCGGTCGAATCCGTACTCGTGCCGCAGCGCGGCGACCCGATCCGGGTCAGGCGCTATCCTGTCGCCACCCGCGGCCATGATCTCTACCGGATCGCTCGGCAGCAGGTGGAGGATGGCGAACGAGACGGTGTAGGCCGCCCAGAGCACGCCGAGCGCGAGCAGCGCGCGGCGACCGAGGTAACGGAGCACCGGCGTCGGCCGTCAGGACTTCCAGGAGTCGTGGAACTGAAGCCGTGCGTCGGCGTTCAGAATCACGTCATGCACCTTTGCTGACAGGCCCAGCACGACGGTCAGCTCGACGACCGGGACGTTGTACTGGTTGGTGAGAACGAACTCCTGTGCCTGCCGGACGAGTGCCAGGCGAGCGTTCGGGTCGGCGGTGGCGGCCTGCCGGGTCAGAAGGTCGTCCAGCGGACCGGGCTTGAGGTTGTTGAAGTTCAGCCCGGTGCTCGAGTACTGGATGCGCAGCACGTCGGGGTCGGCTCCGTTCGTATGACCCCAGAGCAGATCGTAACCTTTCGCCTGGACAATCTTGCCGCCGTTGGCTACCGGGTCCTCCCGTAGCATCACCGCGATTCCGACGGCCTTGAGCTGCTGCTGGATCAGCTCCAGTACCGCCTTTGCCGAGGGCTGGCCGGTGAAGTACTGGACGGTGAGCGCCAGCGGCTTTCCGTCCTTGACGCGGATACCGTCCGGGCCCGGCTGCCACCCGGCGCCGTCCAGTAGTTTCTTCGCCTCGTCGGGAGCGAAGACGAGATCCTTGGAAAGATTCTCGTAACCCAGCGTGGAATTGGCCAGCGAACTCGTCGCGGTTTTCGTCAACGGGGTGAAGACGGTGTCGACGACCTCCTGCCGGTTGATCGCCCGGGAGATGGCCTGGCGCACCGCCGTGTCGTCAAGGGGCGGGTGTGCGGTGTTCACGCTGAAGCCGTACGGCAGGCCCGGTGCCGTACGGGACTGCAACGTGAAACCATCGGTCCGCAGCCCCGCCTCGTCCTGGGGAGCTACCGCGGTAAGGCCGTCAACAGCCCCGGAACGCAGGCTGCCGGTGCGGACGCCGGACTCCGGGACGACCTGGAAAACGATCTGGTCCAGGTAGGCCGGTCCCTGATGTTTCCACAGCGTCGAGCCCCAGTTGTAGCCGGCTCTCTTGTCCAGGACGATCGACTCGTTCTTCTGATAGCTGTGCAGGGTGAACGGACCTGAGCCCACGATGCCCGACGCGCACCGCTCGGCCGGGGTCCGCGTGGTGCTGGCGAGTGACACCAGCCCGAGAGTGTGGGTGGATGTCGCCTGCAGGAACTGGGCGGCCGGCTTGGTGAAGGCCACCTTGGCGGTCAGGTCGTCGACGACTGTCGTGTCACGGTAGCCCTGCAGGTAGCCGGCCGCCTGGGCGGCGATCGCCCCGAGCTTCCCGGCGGTGTCGAAATTCGCCTTCACCGCCTGAGCGTTGACCGGGCTACCGTCACTGAAGGTTGCGCCCGGGTGAAGGTGGAAGGTGAACGTCGTCGCGTCCGTGCTGATCTCCCAGCGTTCGGCCAACCACGGCACGATCTTCCCGGTAGCCGGGTCCTGGTCGGTCAGGGAGTCCACGAGCTGGCGTGCCGGGTGGACCGAATCGATCGAGCTGACCTGTTGCGGGTCGAGACAGCCGAAATCGGACGTGACCGCGACAGTCAGCTTACCGCCGGGCTTCGGGGTCTCCTTCGCGGCTGCGGTGCCACCTCCGCCGCCGGACCCGCAGGCGGTGAGCAACGTACCGGCCAGCCCGACCCCCGCCGCGAGGCGGAGCCAGCGGGCACGGCCGGACGAAGTTCGCGATCTCATGTACACGTCCTCTTATCAGTCGAGAAATTTTCTTTGAATACGGCGGACGCCATGGAGTCGATGAAGCGGAATTCCTCTTCAGCCGGTCCCGATGGGCCGTCGCGCTCTGACGATGAGCGGTACCCGTTTGGGCTGGAGCATCGTCGACCGGCTCGGGCGCACCTTGTAACCGGGACTCGGGTGAAGTTTCCATCGGGCGATGACCGCCGCCACGAAAATCGTCATCTCCTCCCAGGCGAACGGCTCACCGATACAGCTCCGGTTACCCGTGCCGAAAGGAAGGAAGGACGTGCGGGGGATGGCGGCGGCGCCGTCACCGGCCCAGCGGTCCGGGTCGAAGACGTCGGGCACGGTGTAGACCGCCGGATCGCGCTGGATGGCGTGCAGGGAGAACAGCACGTTGCATCCGGGCGGGATCCGGTACTCACCGAGCACAACTTCTGTCACGGTCCGCCGGGACAACAACCAGCCCGGCGGGTACAGCCGCAGTGCCTCGCTCAGCACCTGCCGCAGGTAGGTCAGATCGGCCAGTGCCGTGTGGTCGAGGGACCGGCCGGCCAGGGCCGTGGCCACCTCGGCCGCGAGCCGCTCCTGGATGTCGGGGTGCCGGCTGAGCAGATGGCAGGTCCAGCTCAGCACGTCCCGCGCGGTCTCCACCCCGCCCAGGAACAGTGCCATGGCCTCGTCGTGGATCTGCTGGTCGCTGAGACCCGGCCGGTCACCGTCGGCCCGGGCCGCCAGCAGCATCGCCATGAGGTCGCCGTCCTTGGCACCACGCTCCCGGTACTGGGTGATGACGCCCGTCAACGCCTTGTCGAGCTGGTTGCGGGCGCGGTCGAAACGGCGGTTACCCGGGGTGGGCAGCTTCTCCAACCAGCCGACCGGGAAGGCTATCCGCCTGGCCACACCTTTGAGCAGGACGGGAAAGGTCTGCTCCACCTCGACCGCGACGCTGTCACCGAGGTCGGAGGAGAACAGCGCCCGGCATACCACGGCCACCGCGAAGGTATGGATCTCCTGGACGAACTCCACCACCTGGCCGTCCCGCCACGCCGATGCGCGTTGCTCGGCGACCTCCCTCATCTGGTCGGCGTAACCGGCGATCCGTGTCGCGTGGAACGCCGGCTGCATCAGCCTGCGGTGCGCCATGTGGGTCGGTTCGGTGGAGTTCAGCAGACCGTTGCCGAGAAACGGAGCCGATTTCTCGTATGCGATTCCCTTGTCGAGCTTGCGGACGTCCCTGGTGAGGATCTGATGCACCCAGACGGGATTGTTGATGACATAGGCCCGCGCCGGTCCGAGGCCGATGGTGACGATGTCGCCCGCATCACGCAGCGACTCGAAGAACCTCCGCGGTTCACTCAGCATCCGGTGCACATGGCCCAGCAGCGGGAGTCGGCCGGGAGCCGATGCGACGCCCGGAACAGTTGCCGTCATCCGTGAGGTCTCCTTTGTTCCGGAAAGGGCGGAGGCGGTCGTGCCCGCAGGTCAGTGGGTGCGGTGGACGATGAACTCGGACAGCATGGTCAGTTCGGCTGCGGCTGTCCGTTCCATCGCGGCCTCGTCGAGGGTCCGCAGGGCGCGGTCCAGATGCAGGTAGGCCTGGGCGGTGGTGAAGGAGCGGCCGCCGGCCTCGCTGATGAGGGCTGCCGCCCGGCGCAGCGTCCACTCCGGGTCCGGGGTGTCGACCGGCATGGCCAGCAGGTCCGCGAGCTGCCGGGTCGACACCGACCCGCTGGCCAGGGCGGCGACCACGGGGAGGGTTTTCTTGCGCAGGCGGAGGTCGTTGAACACCGGCTTGCCGGTGACCACCGGGTCCCCCCAGATGCCCAGCAGATCGTCGACCGCCTGGAAGGCGGTTCCCAGGTCGCGGCCCACCAGGGACATCGCCGTGACCATCTCGGCCGGAGCACCGCCCAGCAACGCCCCCAGCGCCGACGCACAGCTCAGCAGTGACCCGGTCTTGCGCGCGGCCATGGCCTTGTACTCCTCAACGGTCACCGCGTCCGGACCGGTCCACGGCCGCCACTCGAAGGCGATGTCCGTGGCCTGTCCGTTCACCAGTTCGACCAGCGAGCTCGACAACAGGCCCATCGCCGCCGACCTGGTCGCCGGGGGCAGGTGGCCGGCGGCGTGGGAGAGGGTGTCGAGGGCGAGCGCGAGAAGCGCGTCGCCGGCCAGCACGGCCGGCCCCACCCCGAACGCCTTCCAGGCGGTGGTGCGGTGCCGGCGCCGCTCGTCGCCGTCCATGATGTCGTCGTGAACGAGTGAGAACGCGTGCACCAGCTCAACGGCGACCGCCCCGGCAACCGCGCTCTCCGCCGGGGCGCCCACGGCCTCGGCGGCCAGGACGGCGAGCGCCGGCCGCATTGCCTTGCCCCCACCTCCGCTGTGGGCAGAAGGCGTGCCGTCAGGATCGCACCAGCCGAAGACGAACCCCGCCATCTGCCCGACCCAGGGGTGCAGCCGGTCGACAGTCTCGCGCAGGGCCGGGAGCACGAGGTCCCGGCACCGCACCAGGGTGTCGAGGGCGGTCGGTGCCGTGGCCCGCAACTGCGGGGTGTACTCGGTCATGAACGGACCCCTTCTTCGGCAGGGCACGGGCCGGGCAGCCCGCGATAGGCGACAGGAAGACAGGAGAAAAGGCCGGTCAGCCGGCGCCGCTGCGCACGAGGTCCGTGCCGGCGACCGCGACGGCACGAGACTTCGGGATCATCGGGTACGGCCCGGTGCCCAGCGACGCCTTCGGGACGGCGGTGTGCGGCTTGGCGCCAGGTATGGGACGCAGGCTCCACCGGGCGGCGATCGTGGCCAGAGTGAGAGTCGTCTCCGCGCGGCCGAAGGTATCGCCGATGCACTTACGGCTCCCCGCGCTGAACGGCACCATCGCGCCGCGTGGGATGTCCCTGGCCCGCTCGGGCAGCCAGCGGTCGGGGTCGAACCGTTCCGGGTCGGTGAACAGGGTGCCGTTGTGCCCCATCGCGTACGGGCTGTACATCACGATGGCGCCCTCTGCCAGCCGCTGCCCGGCAAGCTCGGTCTCCCTGGTGGTCGTGCGGGTCAGCAACCAGGCCGGCGGATACATCCGCAGGGTTTCGTGCAGGACCCGCCAGGTGTAGTCCAGCCGCGGCAGGTCGTCGAACGTCGGCGCCCGACCGCCGAGAACCTCGTCCACCTCGGCGTGCAGCCTGGTCTCCACCTCCGGATGCTCGGCAAGGACGTGGAAGGCCCAGGCCATGGTGTTGCCGGTGGTCTCCGTCCCGCCGATGAGCAGGGTCATGACCTGGTCGTAGACCTCTTCGTCGGTCAGCTGGTGCCAGGTCTCCTCGTCGCGGGCCGCGACCAGGATCGACAACAGGTCACCGTGGTCCGTCCCGGCGCGGCGCTGGAACTCGATCGTCTCTTTGATGATGTTGTGCATCCGGGTCCGGACCTGATCGAACCGGCGGTTGCCCGGAGTGGGGATCTTCTCCTGCCAGCCGATCGGCGCGACCATCCGCTTGTAGACGCCCCGCATGATGATCGGCATGCAGTAGGCGACCTCGGGGATGATCGGACGTTCACCGACCGTGGTCGCGAACATGGTGCGGGCGGTGATCCGCAGAGTCAGGGCGTGCATCGCGTCGCTGACGTCGATGGGTCTGCCGTCCTCCCACGACTCCAGGACGTCGGCGATCTCCTCCCGCATCAACTGGACGTAGCCCGGCATCCGGGATGGGTGGAACGCGGGCTGGAGCATCCGCCGCTGTTGGCGGTGGTCCTCCCGCATGGAGCTGACGAGCCCGTTGCCGACAAGCAGCCGCGCCTTTTCGAACAGCGGCCCGCCCTTGTCGAAGGTGCGCGAGTCCACCAGGACCTGCGTGACCACCTCGGGGTGACAGGCCAGGTAGGCATTGCGCGACCCGAGCTTGATCTGGACGAGGTCGCCCTGGGCGGGTAGCCCGGCCAGGAACTGCAACGGCCGACGCCACAGCTGAAGGGCATGGCCGATCACCGGGAGATTGCCAGGGGCGGCAGCGAAGGAGTAGGTATTACCGTCCGTGCCCCGGCGGGCGGTCGGCGGGGGCGCCTGGTCGGGAGCGATACCGGACGCGCCGGCACCCGGCGCGGCGGTGGCCGCCGCATGCGGCACCGGGCAGCCGGGCACCGTGGCGGCCTGTACCGTTGTCGCCGCCGCGGCGATGGTCACGAAGGTCGGTGCTGGTTCGCCGGCCGTCCCGGCGGGTCGGGGCTGCGGCCGGAAGCGCGTCACGGGGGCATCGAGATCGACCCATCCCGAGGTCGACCCGTCCCACACGGAGCCGTCACCGAAGTAGCGTGGTGTCAGATATTCGAATTCCTGACTGCCGCCCATCAGATGGTCCACGGCGGTGAGGTAGGTGCGCACGTCCCCGCGCTCGCCGAGCGGGCCGGACAGCAGCGCGTCACGGGCCTCGGCATACGCCTTCTCGTGCTGCGCGACCAGCTCGCAGAGCCGGTTGACGGCGTCCTGCAGACCGAGCCCGTCCCGTTCGATCAGGACCCGCACCACGGTCATCCTGTCGTCCTGCGAGTGTTCCTTCCGCCAGGACAGCAGGTCATTAATGACGATCATTTGTCGGCGGCAGTGGTGGTGGACCTCGGTGAGCTGCGGGAGAACGTCGCTCATGTCCACGTCCGCGCCGTACTCGGTCATCAGCTCGATGAAGTCGCAACCGAAACTGTCCAGCCTGACCGCCAGGCAGGTTTCGTAGTCCGGCACGCTGTCGGCCAGTTTGGAGTGGATCTCGGTGGCGCATCCACGCAGGAACGCCTCCAGACCGGCGGTGAACCGGGACACCTGGGCCGGACTGAGGCCGGGGCTGATCCGTCGCCACAGGTCCCTGGCCGCCCGGCCGTAGGCGAAGTCACCGGCCCGGCTGTCCCGGCCGTCCTCGCCGCGGAAGTCGGCGAGGATGTCGGCGAAGACCTCCCGGGCCCCGATGTCGCTGGCGCCGAGGGCCGACCGGTCCGAGACGAAGCTGTCGATCACCGTCACGTACTGGTACCAGTCGGCGATGTCGCGGGCCCGCTGCCCGTCGGCGTTCGGCACGGTGAGGGGACCGTAGATCCCGTTCCGCTGGCGCAGGAAGAACAGCAGATCCCCCTCTGTCGCGAAACATTCGCCGAGCTGTTCCCGCACCCAGCCGTTGGAGGCGAACTCGATCTGCGCCGCTTGCGGGTGGTAGGCGAACGGAAGGGAACGCGGCAGTTCGGGGAGGAAGAACTCCCGAGTGGGCGGTGCGAGCGCATCGGACGGGGTCACCACCGGGCCTGTTTCCATGATCACTCCTCATCTGGATGCTGGCGCGTCGAACAGGCCGTCCCGCGATGCCGGTGGAAGGCGGGCGGCTTTCCGGTGAAACCTTTCGTTCCGCGGGTGGACCACGGGGTGGGATTCGGGGACATCCGCTTCCCATGGAAAAAGATCTTCCGTGGAGAGCGGATATCGGATGCGACCTGCATCTGCGGCATCGATGCCGCAGATCTCCGCCCTTCGCCATGCGGAACAGAAGATCAAGAACTTCTGGCGAGCAAAGGGCTTCAGCCGGAGAGGGTCAGGGACGCCGACTGGGCAAGGTTCCCGGAATAAGACTTGATCAAAGTCGACGACCACACCTGGCTGGAGCCGTCCACTTTTGCCGATCGCAAGAACCGCGCAGAGGAGAGAGTAGCATGATATCCGCAGATGCGGAAGCCTTCAGGTTAGATGATCCGCGGATACGTAGATTTAACGAATGAAGTCCCGCAGGTGAGGATACACATATTACATGATTGTAATCACGGAGAGTAATAGCCATGAATCGATCCACGCCTTATTCCCGAGTTGGAAAACGGCCGATCTTCGACTGCCCGGTGATAGCGCTGCCAGGCCGCGTCCTGGACAAACCCTGAAAGGCAGCGGCGAACATGCCCTCTGAAAACCCTGTCCCGCTGTCGGTGCTCGACCTCGTGCCGCTCACCTCGGGCTCGAGCGCCGTCGAGGCGCTACGCAACACGATCGACCTTGCGCAACAGGTGGAGCGCTTCGGCTATGCCCGGTACTGGCTCGCCGAGCACCACCTGACCCCGAGCGTCGCCTCCGCCGCGCCCGCCGTCCTGATCGCCCTGGTCTCCGATGCCACCCGGCGGATCCGGGTCGGGTCCGGCGCAGTGCAGACCGCGTACCAGACGCCGGTCGTGATCGCCGAGCAGTTCGGAACGATCGCGCACATTCATCCTGGGCGCATCGACCTCGGGCTGGGCCGTTCGAGCGTGAGCAAATTCATCGACAAAATCACCGACTCCGCCACAAAATCAACTGCTGGACAACCGGCAACGAGCGGCCTCCCGGCGTCCCGGCCCTGCGTGGTCGACGGCCTGCCGATCCCGGCGCGGCCGAAGTTTCTGTTCGATCCCCACCGCCTCCGCCGGCAACTGGAGCTGGTCGGATACCGGGACGCCGCGGATGACGACTACACGCTGCAGGTGCGGGCCATCCAGGCGTTCATCCGCGGCGATTACCGCACCCACGACGGCATGCATCTACGGACGCCCACCGCCGAGGGCACCGATATGGAACTGTGGATCGTCGCCGCGAGCGCTGGTGAGAGCGCGCGGACCGCCGGCAAGTTGGGCCTGCCGATGGCTGCCAACTACCATTCGATGCCGACCGCCGTGCTCGACACGGTCCGGGCGTACCGAGCCGCCTTCCGTCCGTCGGAGACGATGCGGGAGCCGCACGTCATGGTCTCCGCGGACGTCGTCGTCGCCGACGATGACGAGATCGCCCGCAGGCTGGCGAGCGGCTACGGCCCGTGGGCGGGCAGCATCCGCAGGGGCGAGGGCGTCACCCCCTACCTCACGCCGGCCGAGGCCGCGTCCTTCCCCTGGACGGAGCAGGACCGTGCGCTGGTCGCGGACCGGGTCGACACCCAGTTCGTCGGCTCACCCACGACCGTCGTCCGGGGACTGCGTACGCTGCGGGACGTCACCGGGGCCGACGAGCTGCTCATCACCACGGTCACCCATGACCACGCCGCACGGGTGCGGTCCTACGAGCTGCTCGCCCAGGCATGGGCACGCCCCGGCTGATCTGCCGTTATCCGCCCTGGGCCTTCCTCGGCCATGGTCCCATAAGCGGGAGACTTTCCTCCTGCTCGGTGGCGTTCGCACACTGAGCGAGCTCAGATGTTCGACGCTGGATGCCGTACGGGGGCTGCGCCGACGGTGGAAGATCGCCGCCGGCGGCGATACCCGTGTACGTGCGATCACTGTCAGCATCTCCCTCGCCTGCCTGGGGAGCATGGGTAATCACGGGGGGCAGGCGTTTTCACGGGAGCCGAGATGAGCGACGGGTGTACATACTCCTTGTTTCCGGGTGGGGGCCGTCCTTCCGACGAGACCGCGGAGTGGACCGCACGCGTCGAGAAGATCGCTCCGCTGCTTGTCCAGTACCGGGACCAGGCTGAACAGGATCGGGCCACTCCGCCCGCCGTCATCGACGCGCTCCGTGAGCAGAACATCCACCGGATGTGGATCTCCCGTGCCTTCGGCGGCGGACAGGTCGGCGTGCAGACCGGCTCGGCCGTCCTGCAGGCACTCGCCCGCGTCGACGCATCCGTCGCCTGGCAGATGGGGGTCCAAGGTGCCATCGGCCGGATGTCGGACTATCTACCGGAGCCGGTGGCACACCGGCTCTTCCGCGAGAGCACGGGGCTGGTGGTCGGCGGCATCAACCCGACCGGCCAGGCCGAGCCCGTGCCCGGCGGATACCGGCTGCGCGGCAGGTGGTCGTTCGCCAGCGGCTCGGCGCACGCCGACTGGTTGGTCTGCGCCGCGACGCTCCAGGAGGACGACATGTCACACATGCCCCTCACCGGACCACGGATACGCATGATTTTCGTTCCGAAAAGCGCCGCCCGCTTCGTGGACGACTGGTTCACCGTGGGACTGCGCGGCACCGGAAGCACGACCTACTGCGTCGACGGCCTTGTCGTCCCCGAGGAGCACACGGTCGACGGCTCCCTCCTGCGCCGGCCACCAGCCCACCGCCCCTCCCGAGCGTACGGCATCGCCTACTACGACTTCGCCCCGTTCACGACCGCGTCGACAGCCCTGGGGATCGCCCAAGACGCCCTCGTGGCTTTCCGCTCCCTGGCCCGGGAGAAGATTCCCGCCCGGGCGACGAGCCCGCTGGCTGCCAGTCACACCGTGCAGGCGGGGCTGGCCCGTGCGGAGATCCTGATGCGGGCGGGCGCACTGCTGCTCACCGACGCGGCCGACCACGCGACGGCACACGGCGAGCACGGCGGGGAGAACCTCAGCGCCCTGATCCGCCTGGCGGCCACGGCCGTGGGCGAGAACACCGCAGCGGCCGTGGACACGCTCTACGACCTGGCGGGAACGAGCTCCCTCTACACCGCCAGCCGGCTGGACCGCTGCTTCCGTGACATCCACACAGCGGTCAAGCACATCACTCTCTCGCAGACGAACTTTGAGATGGTCGGACAGTACCTCCTGGGCGGGGCACTCCTGATACGACGGTGACCCGGTAACGGGACCGGCATTCCGGTAGGCAGGAGGTACCACAGAGCCATTCAGTGCGTCAGGCCCTGGTATGAAGAGCTGACAACTGATCGGAGGGTCGGGTGCGGGGCAAGGAACTGACATCCGTCGGCTACCGCCCGGTCGCCTCGTAGGTGGTTCCAGTCGTCATAGCAACGATTTCTACCTACGGATGTCGGTGTCACATGCCCCGTTCGCCGCATCCCGACCGACTCATAGCCTCTCAGCGTGGTGGACACACTCGGCGGACCGACATCCTCGACCGATACCAGGACGGGCCTGACCGATGGGGACGGGACCAGAAGAAACCGGGTCGGTCGACACGACCGGTGGCGGTTCGTCCCCCATGTCGGAGCACTCCTCGGACTGGACGCGATGGTGGTCGCGGCGCTGTGGCCGACGCTGGTCCGACCGCTCTGGTACGACGAAGCATGGCGCGCCTACCACCTCAACGTCGGCTCGGGCTGGTTCCAGGCCCTGCGGACGGCGAACGCACCGCTGTCCGGTGGATGGTTCGCGGCCGAGAAGCTCGCGGTGTCACTCCTCGGCAACACGGAACTCGGGCTGCGCCTGCCGCAGATCGTCGCGCTGGCCGCATTGTCGCTGTTCACCTGGGTGCTGTGCCGCTGGTGGTTGTCGCGACCGGAAGCCACGATCGTCGCCGGGCTGCTGACGGTCAACGGCGGGCTGCTCGTCTACGGGATGCAGCTCAAGTCCTACCTTCCGGAGGCCGCCTGTACCGCGGCCGTGACGCACCTGTGGCTGTGCGCACGCCGACGCGCGGATGCCGGACGACGTCCGTGGCCGGCGCAGTTCGCCATGGCGGTATGCGCGATCATGACGGTCACGTCCCTGTTCGTGCTCGCTCCCCTGCTGGTAATGGACGTTCTCGACGCCGCACAGGCCTGGCGGGCCCGACGCCGGACTCGGAGCACCGCACTGGCCGGCTCGATCCTCGTTGCCGCGGTCGGGGTCGCACACCTCGTGCTGTTCGTCCTGCCGCAGAGTTACCTGACCACGAACCCGTACTGGCGGAACTTCTTCCTCACCAGGGGCAATGCCACCTTTCAACTGCGGATGGCCCTGTGGGAGACGGCGCGCAACGCGTTCACGGCGGCGATGACCCGACCGGACGGGCAGTTCGGCTCGCCGTTCACCGGCTCGCCACTGCTCGCCGACCCGGATCACCAACTGCAGGTGTGCGTGGTCGCGGGGGCACTGCTGTGTTGGGCGGCCGGCCTGGTCACGGCAGCGCGACACCGGGCGGGTCGGGCGTTATTGACAGCGCTCGGTGGCGCGTTACTACTGATCGTGCTTGCCTCGACCAGGAGGCAGTGGCCGGTCGGATTCGTCCGGGCGAACCTGTTCACCCTGCCGTTGCTGTACCTTCTCGCCGGTATCGGCGCGTCAGCCCTGGTCCACCCCTTATGGTCACGGACTCGAGGAAAACGAACGCAGCGAACCTGGACCTGGACCTGGACCTGGCGGACGGTCGCGACAATCCCCGCGACCGCCGCGGCCCTGGCCATCATTGTGGTCTTCGTCCTGGCCGTGGCCACGGTGAGTGCCCAACGGATCCACGAGATCAGGGCCAGCGCGAACGGCCCCCTGCTGCTGGGCGACATGCGGGAGCTGGTCGCCGTCGAAGAGACGACCGCGGGACCCGGGGACATCCAGATCGTGATCCCCGGGCGGTGGGACGAGCGGCAGTGGTACAAGGCACAGCAGTACTACGTGTCGTACTACAACGGCTACCCGAAGCGTGATGTGTCACGCGGACCGGTCACCGAGGTGAACACCCTCGTTCTGCCCCCGCTGGGCTGGGGCTCCTCGATCCCGCCGTTTCTGGCCACCCGTCCGGACGCAGGGGCATTGTATCTGGTCACCTACAACCTGGTGTTCCCGGACGGTCTGCGCAACCTCGACAGCCTGCTCGCCGGTCTCGGCTGGTGCCCGGCGGACTCCACCCGCCACTCGTGGCCGCTGACCGGCCAGATCACCCGGTTCACCCGCTGCCCGACTCCGACAGGGCCGAAGGCTGCGGGGGCTTGAGGATCACCTGCGGGTCCGCGGCAACCGGCGGCCTGAGGACCTCGACCAGCCCGATCCAGCCGAGTACCGCGGCGGCGCCGAGAAGTCCGATGACCGAGCCCAGGTACCGGTAGTCGAAACCGGCGGTCAGCGCGGCCGTCACGAGCACGGACATGCCCGCGCCCGACGCCAGCCAGAACAGTCGACCCGGCCCGCTGCAATCCTGCCCCCTGCGACCCGGCCCGCTGCAATCCTGCCCCCTGCGACCGCGCCGCCGGCCGATCGCAGCCGCGGCGAGACCGGCGAGCAGACCGGTTCCGACCAGTGGCATCGGCGCATAGCCCAACCGGCTGTACGTCAACAGGACTCCCCCGAGCGACTGTGATCTCCTGGTGAGGACGTAGTAGCCGTCGGCGGCGTGCGGAGCCTCGGGAGGCAGGATGTTCGCCAACGCGTCCGGCATCTCCCAGGTCGCCGCCCGGGAGGTCTTCGCGTTCTCATGCGGGACGGGCGAGAAGTACCCGATCAGGTAGCCGACCGTGGTGGTGGCCACCATGACGGGCTGGGCCCGCAGGACCTCACCGGCGAACTCGCCGGCAAGGTCCTCCCGTCCCGGCGGGATGCGGCGGTTACCCTGGCGCAGCAGCGAGTCGTCGGGCCACAGGTACCTGTCGGGCTGCGGACGCTCTGCGACCGGCCGCGGGTCGCAGAGCGTCCGCAGGTCTGCCCGTGACAGCACGGCACAGTCGGCGAACGGCGCCATCCGCCCGTACAGGAAGAAGCCGGAGTGCGCCGACACCGAGAAGGCGCCGCCGTTGGCCACGCTCCACGTCGAGTAGCCGAGGATCGGCATGGCCGCGGCCAGGACGAACGCGGTCGACCGGGCGAGACCGCCCCGGCGACCGCATGCCCGGACGGCCGCGCCGGCCAACACCCCGCCGACAACGACCAGCGGGCCACAGCCGACCGTGCGGATCACCACCGCGGTTGCGAGTAACAGTCCGCCGGCGACGCAGGCGGGCACGGTGGGCCGTCCCGGTCGGGCCAGCACAACCACACCGCCGGTGACCAGCGTCCCGAAGAGGCTGTCCGCAAGGACGAACTGGCCGAGATCCAGCACCCACGGCCATAGCAGGGCCGGCGCGGCGGCAAGAGCCGCGATCCAGGGACGGCGCGCGACACGCAACGCGACGATGTACAGGCCCAGCCCGGCGGCGAACGTCAGCAGCTGCTGGATGACGACGAGCCTCGTGAAATGGGCCTGACCGTCGATCAGCCGGAGGAACATCGGAAAGCCGGACGGCCGCCAGTCCCCCGGCCACATGCGCCTGCGGGCCTGGTCGAGGTAGGCAGCGGAATCCCCGAGATACATGATCGCCGATGGATAGGCGACAGTGACCAGACCGCGCAGGACGAGCCCAAATACGGCGATCACGCCGAAAAGGGCGTGCCGCCGCAACGTGGCGCATCCAAGGATGCCAGCCCGTCCCACCGGACCCACCGGACCCACCGGACCCACCGGACCCACCGGACCCACCGGACCCACCGGACCCACCGGACCCACCGGACCCACCGGACCCACCGGACCCACCGGACCCACCGGACCCACCGGACCCACCGGACCCGGGATGGTTCCGGCCGTCCCTGGGACGGTGGGCCGGGTAACCCGCGGCACCGCCGCCATCACCCCAGGGCGTCGGTCTCGAGCTTGGTGAACAGCGCGCCGGGCCAGGGCAGGGCGCGACCCGCCGGCACGGGCTGACGCTCCCACCCGTCCAGGCTGATGCCGAGCACCTCCGCCAGCCGGGCCGAGGTGAACGGCAGGAACGGCGCGAGCGCGGTCGTGATCCCGGAGATCGCCTGGACGGAAACGGCGAGACTGCGTCCGGCCCGGTCGGGGTCGACCTTGACCGTCTTCCACGGCTCCTCGCGGTACAGGTAGGCGTTCACCTCGCCGGAGATGTCCATCGCGGCCCGCAACGCCGCCCGCAGCTCCACCCGTCCGATCAGCTCGCCCACCCTGGCAAGGCCCGCGTCCACCGACGCGATCAGCTCCGCGTGCACGCCGTCGAGCTCGCCGCTCTCGGGCAGGCGCCCGTCGAACCGCTTACCGATCTGGGCCATCACCCGGTTGACCAGGTTGCCCCAGTTCGCGATCAGCTCGTCGTTGATCCGCCGGATGATGTCCGCGTCGGTAATCTCGGTGTCGTTCTGTTCGGGCAGCACCGTCGCAAGGGCGTAACGCAGCGCGTCCGGCTGGAGCCGGTCGAGGTACTCGCGGACACCCCGCCCCACCCCGGCGGACTTCGACGCCTTGGCCCCGCCGAACGTCACGTACTGGTTCGCCGGGACGTCGGTGGGCAGGTTGAGCCCGCCATAGCCGATCAGCATCGCCGGCCAGATCACCGTGTGAAACGGGATGTTGTCCTTGCCGACGAAGTAGTAGCTGGAGGCGTCCGGCTTCTCCCACCAGGCGCGCCACGCGTCCGGGTCGCCGCTGCGCTGCGCCCACTCCTTGCTTGCGGACAGGTAGCCGATGACCGCCTCGAACCAGACGTAGATCCGCTTGCCCGGGCCAAGTTCATCGGTGGGCAGCGGCACGCCCCAGTCCAGGTCGCGGGTGATCGCCCGGTCGTGCAGGCCGTCCTTCACGAACTGCAACGACCAGTTCATGACGTGCCGGCGCCAGCCCTGGCGGGTTTCGAGCCACGCCAACAGGTCGTCGGAGAGCGCGGACAGCCGCAGGAAGAAGTGGGTGGTGGCCCGCTTCTGCGGGACCGCGCCGGTGAGCTTGCTGCGCGGGTCGAGCAGGATGTCCGGGTCGAGGGTGCGGCCGCAGTGCTCGCACTGGTCGCCCCGCGCCTCGGCATATGCACAGAACGGGCAGGTCCCGACCACGTACCGGTCCGGCAGGAAACGGCCGGCCTGTGGGTCGAAGAACTGGACGGTCTCCTCGGGCAGGATGTAGCCCGCGTCGCGCAACCGGGTGAAAACCTCCTGGGTAACCTCATGATGATTCTCTGTCATCGTCGAGGTGAACAGGTCGAAGCTGATCCCGAGATCGTCCCAGATACGTAGGAACTCCGGGTGGTAACGGTTGACGATCTCGACCGGCGACACACCGTCGGCGTCGGCACGCACGGTGATCGGGGTGCCATGGGCGTCACTGCCGGATACCATCAGTACTCGGCTGCCGACCATCCGATGGTAACGGGCGAAGATATCCGCCGGAAGGTAGGCACCGGCGATGTGCCCCAGGTGGGGCATGCCGTTGGCGTACGGCCATGCCACCGCGACCAGGACAGGATTACCCTGCCCCTCGGCGGCGTTCAGCCCACTGGTCTTGGTCGTCACGCTTCCACGGTAGCGCCCCGACCCTACGATCCTCGACAGGGTTTCATCGCGGCGCGGACGGCTCATGCACGCTGACCCCGCAGGGCGTCGCCGGACTCGGCGAATGCTGCGGCCAGCGCCTCCCGCCACGGACGAAGCGGCTCGAGCCCGGCGTCGGACCACGACCGGGACGACAGGACCGAATAGGCAGGTCGGGCCGCCGGCCGCGGGAACGCGTCCGTTGTCGTCGGCTTCACCTTCGCCGGGTCCATTCCGAGTTCGTCGACGACTGCCCGCGCCAGGCCGAACCAGGTCGTCTCGCCGCCACCGGTGCAGTGGTAGACGCCGGACGCGGCGCCGGATGCCGCGAGCTCCACCAGCCCTGCCGCGAGGTCCACCGACCAGGTCGGTGAACCTCGTTGGTCGTCGACCACGGAGAGCGTGTCGCGCTCACGCGCGAGTTTCGCGATCGTCCGGACGAAGTTGCGCCCGGAGGCGCCGTACACCCACGCGGTCCGAACGACATAGGACGACGGACACAGCGCAAGTACGGCCTGCTCACCGGCGAGCTTGGTCCGCCCGTAGCCCGAGCGCGGCCCGGTGGGGTCGGCCGCCTCGTAGGGCTTGTCCGCCGTGCCGTCGAAGACGTAGTCGGTCGAGATGTGCACCAGGGTTGCGTCAACCTCGGCGCAGGCTGCGGCCAGCTGTGCCGGAGCGGTGGCGTTGACGGCGTAGGCGCCCGCCTCATCGGACTCGGCACCGTCGACGTCGGTCCACGCAGCGGTGTTCACGACCACCAGGCCGCCCTGGACCTTCGCGGGTCGGGCCTGGTCGCGGATGACGGCCCGGACCCGGGCCGGGTCGGTGATGTCGAACTCGGCGCGGGTGAACCCCGCCCAGGCATGAACCTTTTCGTTCGACTCCAGTAGCCGGCACAGGTCCACCCCGAGCTGACCGCCTGCTCCTGTCACCATCACGCGCACCCGGCAAGTCTGTCAGACCGGGTCGCCGGACCGGGGAACCAGTCGGATGTGCACCCACAGCGATGGAATCGCTACACCGCGACCAAATGATCGCTGAAAGTAGTCATTACTGGGCTATGCTGAAGTTGCCCTGCTGACCGCGGGCGCAGTTGGCCAACGGGGGCCGGCTGTCACCGTTTTCCGGAGATGGCGATCGTCGACCATGCAGACGCGGCGCCGGCCCTGCCCGCGGCCGATGTTTCGAGCGGGCCAGGCCCGGACTCCGGCGTTTCCTCCGAACACCGCGGCACCGATCATGACGTCGCCGGCGCCGTACCGCGTCCCGTGCGTCCGGAGCGTCCGGGGCGTCCGGGACGCGGCCGGCTGCCCCGGGCAATCGTGCTGGTCACCGCGCTGCACGTGACGCTGCTACTGGCCTACTCGTTCATGTACACCACCTGGACGGGATACGACGAGGCCCAGCACGTCGACGTGGTCTACGGCCTGCAAAACGGCGGCGGCTGGCCGGCGCCCGGCCAACGGATCATGGCCAAGGGTGTCACCGCGACCTCGGACGACTTCGACCGTGGCCGTTACGCCGAGATGTTCCAGGCGGGTGGCAAGAGCAACGGCGAACCGGCGTTCGCCGAGATGAGTCCCACCCCTCGCGGGCAACGCCTGTCGTTCGACGCGCTGGGCGGTCCCGGACCGGTCACGGACGGCCGGCTGTCCAACCAGATGGTTCAGCATCCTCCGCTGGTCTACGCGATTGCCGCGGCCGGACTGGCCGCGTTGCCCGGCTCGTCCGGCTGGGCCTATGACAAGCAGGTCTGGGTCCTGCGCCTACTGAACATCATCATTGTGGCTCCGCTGCCGCTGCTCGCCTGGGCGGCCGCACGCCGGATCGGACTGTCCGAAGCGCTGGCGCAGGCCGCCGCGACGGTACCGCTCGCCGTCCCCGGACTGACCCGGGTCGGTGCCACGTTCAACAACGACGGCCTGCTGATGCTTTCGGTCGGCGGACTGACAGTGGTGCTCGCCGGGGTGTTGCGGGGCGACATGCGGCGGCGGACAGCGGCAGCGGCCGGTCTGCTGCTCGCCGTCGCGTTCCTCACCAAGGCACTGGCCCTGCCCCTGATGCTCATGGTTCTTGCCGCATATCTGGCTGGTTGGACACAGCTGCGCGGCGGCCGCCGGCTGCACGCCGACCCGACCCGGCCGCCCGGCGCAACGCCTGCACACCCCTGGCCGAGAACAGGTGCCATGGCAGGCCGGACCCGCGGTCCGCGCGGGATCGCTCTGGCCCTGCGCACCCCGCCGTGGGGGCCCGCGCTGCTTGCCATCGGGTTGGCCTGCGCCGCCGGCGGATGGTGGTGGGTGCGCAACTACATCCTGTACCACGCCGTGCAGCCGAACGGATGGGCGACGGAACCGCCGCGGCGCGAGCCGGTCCTGCTGCCGAGGTCGTTCTTCACGTGGTACGACTACTTCTGGCGGACGATCATCAGTCGGTTCTGGGGCGGTCTCGGGATGTTCGAACCGCCGCGGATCTCCGGCGTCGCGGTCGTCGTCGCAACGGTTGTCGTGGCCGGGTGCATCATCGCGGCGGTCCGCCCGGCGGTAACGGATTCCCCGACGGCCGAGCGCATCGGCAGGTTCGGCCGGCTCGGGATGACCGGGCAGCCGCTGGTGCTACTGATGCCGATCTTTCTGGCGTATCTCCTCGTGGGTCAACGCAGTTACTCGGACTACGGGATCTACACTCGGGCCATCGCGATCCAGGGCAGATACCTCTACATGGGCATCGTGGGCCTGGCTGTCGTCGTCGCCGTCGGGCTCGGCCGGCTGTTGAACGGCCGCGACACCTCCGCGGGGCTGCTCGTTCTGATCAGCGCGCTGCTCATGCAGGCGGTCGCGGTGTGGACCGTGTGCGGGTACTACTGGCTCCCCCGTGGCGAGTCCTGGCCCCTGCTGCACATCGGGAGCGTGGTCACTGCGATCGCCCGCTGGGCGCCGTTCCCCGAGGGCGTGACCATTGCCGTGTTCGTCCTCTGCCCGCTACTGGCCTATGCCACTGTCGCCGCGACGGTCCGTGCGACCCGCCGGTCCGCGGGCCAGCAAACCTGCTGACCCGCGGTGCCCGTCGGTGCCCATCGGTGCAGACGGCCTCGCGCGGTCAGGACGGGGCGACCGAGACGCGGGAGTGGTCGCCGAGCATGAGCCGGTGTGCCTTCGGGCGCGCGTCGGAAGGGACGACCTCGACGTCCCGGCCGATCAGCGAGTCCTCGATGCGCCCGATCCCCCGGATCGTCGCCCGTTCCAACACGATCGAGTACTCGATCTCGGTCCTCTCGATCGTGCACGCATAGTAGATCGAGGTGAACGGACCGACGTAGGAGTCGACGAGCCTCGTATCCCGACCGATGATGGCCGGTCCGCGCACGGTGGACCGCACCAGCGACGCGCCCTCCTCGATCACGACCCGACCGACGATCGTGCTGTGTTCGTCGACCGTGCCACGAACGTCCGGCTCCACCGACTCCAGCAGATGGCGGTTGGTCTCCAACATGTCGTCGAGCCGTCCGGTGTCCTTCCAGTACCCCTCGACCAGGTGCGGCGCGACCTCGTGGCCGCCGTCGACGAGCCACTGGATCGCCTCGGTGATCTCCAGTTCGCCACGTCCGGACGGTTTGATCGCCCGTACCGCTTCGTGGATCGCCGAGCCGAACAGGTAGACCCCGACGAGCGCGAGGTCGCTCGGCGGGTCCGCCGGCTTCTCGACAAGACGCACGATCTGGCCCTGGGGCCCGAGCTCCGCCACGCCGAACGAGGACGGGTTGGGCACCTTCGTGAGCAGGATGAGCGCGTCCGGCTCCGTGCGTCGGAACTCCTCCACGAGCCCGGAGATACCACCGATGATCAGGTTGTCGCCGAGATACATCACGAACGGCTCGTCGGTCAGGAAGTCACGGGCGATGAGCACCGCGTGGGCAAGGCCCAGCGGTGCCTCCTGGCGAATGTAGGTGACCTCTATACCCAGCGCGGAACCGTCGCCGACCGCGGCTTCGATCTCCGCCGCGGTCTCCCCGACGATGATCCCGACATCTGTGATACCCGCATCCGCGATCGCTTCCAGGCCGTAGAAGAGGACCGGCTTGTTCGCCACGGGAACGAGCTGCTTGGCCGAAGTATGTGTAATTGGGCGCAGCCGCGTTCCGGACCCACCCGCAAGAACAAGAGCCTTCATGATCTGAACCCTACCGTGGACGCCATCTTCGCCAGAAACACAGGCACACCTCGCGAACGTCATTGTTCGGCGCCGACTCCCATTGCCCCACCACCCGGCGTCACATCCCGACGGACCGGTGGCTCACACGAACTGTGGGATACCACAACGGATGCGCCGCCCCTGTTCGGAGTATTTTCGGCTACCGGTACCACAGACGTGTACCACCACATGACGCCGGTCGTGCGGGGTAACACAATGATGCCGGGGCGGATGGTCTACATGCCTGTGAACCGGCACCGGGTCACGGCGGGGGCGGGGGGTACGGTGCGATGATCACTCCACCGAGCGTCTCCGAGGACCGGTCGACCGATCCCGAACAGGACGCGACCGGCAGCCTCGGCACGACCGACACCCCGCGCAGCCGGTCCCTGACCCACAAACTGCTCCTCACGCTTGCAGCCCTGTTGTCCCTGGCGATCCTCACGGTGAGTACCGGCGGTTATGTCATCTACCGCTATTTCGACGCCCAGATCAACAGGGTGGTCCTCGGTCTTGGTGGCGACCGGCCCGCCGACGCCGTCCCCGGGACCGAGAACTTCCTGCTGGTCGGATCCGACAGCCGGGCAGGTACCGGCAACGAATACCAGAGCGAGGGGGTCGTCGCAGGAGAACGCTCCGACACGACCATCCTTGCCCACCTTGATGCCGACGGGACCACCACGTTGGTCTCCTTTCCACGGGACACCTTCGTGGGCATCCCGGGGCACGGCCGTGACAAGCTCAACGCCGCGATCACCATCGGTGGCCCGTCACTGCTCATCAAGACGATCGAAAGCCTCACCGACATCAAAATCGACCACTTCGTATCGATCGACCTCGCCGGCTTCAAGGCCATGACGGATGCCATCGGAGGCGTCACGGTATGTGTCAAACCGTTGCCGAACGGCAGCACGTCGAACCTGCATGACCAGTACTCCCAGTGGCACGGTGTGATTGGGGAAAACCACCTCAACGGTGAGCAGGCGCTGTCCTTCGTCCGACAGCGCTACGGCCTTCCGAACGGGGACTTCGACCGGATCCGCCGCCAGCAGCAGTTCATCAGCACCGTGTTCCGGAAGGCGACGAGCAGCGGGGTGCTGACCAATCCGGCCAGGTTGGAAGGCCTGCTCGCGGCCGCCACGGGCGCACTGACCGTGGACGACGCCACCACCGTCGACGACCTGCGCAACCTCGCGACCCGGCTACGCGCGATGAGCTCCGACACCATCCGGTTCGAGACCATCCCGGTCCGGGAACCGACCGTGGCCGACGGCGCGAACTCCAGCGGTGAGCTCGGCCGCTACGGCTCGGTCCAGCTCTACAACCCGGCCGAGCTGGAGACGTTCCTGGCGCCGTTGCGTGGGCACGGCAGCTCCGCCCCGGGCCCGTCCGCGGGTTCCCCGACACCTGGTGCGCCGGGTCCGTCCGCCCAACCGGCGGTCTCGCCCTCGTCGATCACCGTCAACGTTCTCAACGGCACCACGACCGGCGGGCTCGCGACCAGTACCGCGAAGGAACTGGCCGCCGCCGGTTTCCGGGCCCGCGCCGAGGGCTCCGCCGACCGCCGTGCGGCCACTTCGCTGGTCCGGTACAACCCGGACGCGCTCACCGCGGCGCGCACCGTGGCCGCGGCGGTTCCCGGGGCACAGCTGCGTGAGGACCCCTCGCTCGGCACGGCCATCACGCTGGTGGTCGGAGCCGACTTCGACGGGGTTGACGCGGCGGCCGTGACGGCCGGCTCGGCGGCAGGCGGCACAGCACCGGGCAACACGGGGTCGACGCGTACGGCACCGACACCGTTGCCGACCGCCACAGCAACGCCGCTGACCGCCACAGAACTCACCGAGGCCTGTACCTTTTAGCCGGTCTTCCCGCCTCCTGCGACGGCGGTCGCAGCCGTCACCCATCCAACCCTGCCCGGATACACCCGACAGCAGTCGTTGTGAGTAGCAGTGATGCTACCTGAGGTGGTTTCCGATACCCGATGACGAGACCTCGTTCGCCTCATGGCAACGTCAGAGCAGCGCAAAGCGTCCCAATCGGGGAAGGGCGCGCTGGCTTCATTGAACGAGGCACCGCACATTCGCTCCGGTCAAGGGGGATTGAGGAAGCCGGTGAGTGGTAGATCTGTGCGCCGGCCGGAGCTGCCGCCCGCGCTGAGCCCACGGCGCCCGCTGAACCCCCGCAGCCGCCGGACGCGGTCACCGCTGCGGACGCTGTCGATCGGTGCGGCCGGTGTCCTGTCGCTGGTGATCCTCACCGTCAGCTCCATCGGATGGGCCGCGTACCGGTACTTCAACGACTCGGTCACCGGGGTCGCCTGGACGCCCAGCGGAAACCGGCCGGCCGAACGACCCGGTGAGATGAACATCCTGCTGCTCGGCGACGACAGCCGCGCAGGGACCAACGGCGAGTACGGCAAGGTCGACGGGGTTCGGTCCGACACCACGATCATCGCCCACTTCGGCACGGACGGTTCCCTCACCCTGGTGTCGTTTCCCCGGGACACCCTCGTGACCGTGACACCCGGCATCCGCCAGACGCCCCGGGACGGTAAGGACAAACTCACCAACGTCTTGTCGTACGGTGGGGTCGAGGGGCTCACCCGCACACTGGAGGACCTGACCAGCCTCAAGATCGATCATTTCATCTCGATCGACCTCGCCGGCTTCAAGACCATGACGGACGCCGTCGGTGGAGTGGACGTGTGCGTCGCGCCACCGCCGGGTGGCGGCACGTCGAACCTGAACGACGCCTTCTCGCAGTGGCACGGAAAGCTCGGCATGAACCACCTCAACGGTGACCAGGCGCTGGCCTTCGTCCGCACCCGCCACGCCCTGCCGAACGAGACCTACCGTGTCGCCCGCCAGCAGCAGTTCCTGTCGAGGCTGCTCGACAAGGCCACCAGCGTTGGGGTGCTCACCAACCCCGTCAAGATCACCCAGTTGATCGGCGCCGTCGGTGGATCACTGAAGGTCGACAACGGCCTCACCCAGAACGGCGGCATGATCAAAATAGCGCAACGCCTCAGCGGGCTCGGCAGCGCAAAAGTGACGTTCATCACGATCCCGACCCATGTCCCGTTGCGATCCGAGGGCGCCGTCGACGACGAGGGGCAGATACCCCCACACGGTGACGTGCTGTTCTACGACCCGGCCGGGCTCGCGCAGGTCCTCGCACCGCTGCGGCCCGCTACCGCGGACGACGTCAGCGTCGGTGCTACCGGCCGACCGACGCTGCCACCCAGCCAGGTGACGATCACCGAGGTCCGCAACAAGACCGGTCGCTCGGGCCTGGCCTCGCAGACGACCTCGGAACTCAGCGCCATGGGCTTCACCGGATCACTCAAGCCGACCACCGGTCCGGCCGGACAGGTCATCACGGAGATCCGTTACCCGACCGGGCAGGAAGCTGCCGCGCACACCCTCGCCGGCGTGATCTCCGGCTCACGAACCGTCGAGGACCCGGCGGCCGACAGCGGTCTTGTCGTGGTGCTGGGGGCTTCGTTCACCGGAGTAACCGGCGCACCGGCCACCGCGGCAGGCTCCCATCCCGCAGGCATGACCAGCACGACATCCGCAGGCAGAACGGGCACTCTCGCAAGGACGGGCGCCGCGGGAACATCAAGCGCTACCGGCCCCGCCGGTGCGGCTGCCACGCCCACTGTGGCCCCCACGGTTCCCCCGGCGGACACATCCTGCTCGGTGTGACCGCCATCCACACACCTGGCCACTCAACAATTACGGTGAGCAATCTATGAGCTCCTACGCTTCCCCGTCGGGGCGCCTCCTCGACGGTGTCCTTGACGCCGCACTCGCCGCCGTGACATCCGATGCCCTCGACTCCCCCGGCGGCGCGGACGGTGTTGCCGCGCTGCTGGCCCGCCGGGTACGCGTGGACGCGCCGCGTCCGCTGCTGACCTTCTACGACGACGCCACCGGTGAGCGGACCGAGCTGTCGGCGGCCACCGTCGACAACTGGGTCGCCAAGACCTCGAACCTGCTCGTGGACACAGTCGGGATCAACCCGGGTGACCTGGTCCGGGTCGATCTGCCGCCACACTGGCAGACCGCGGTGGTGCTGCTGGCCTCCTGGTCCGCGGGCGCCGACGTCATTGTCGGCCGGTCCGGCCGGGACGCGGACGGCGATCCGCCCGCCGCGGTGTTCCTCGCCGAGGATGCCCTGGACGCCGCTTTCCCCGCCGGCGACGGAACTGAGATCGTCGCGCTGTCGATGCGTCCGATGAACGGTCGGCTCGCCCGGCCGGTGCCTGGGGTTCTCGACTTCGCGGCGGAAATCCTCGCCCACGGCGACCGCTTCACGCCACCACCGCCACCAGCGAACCAACGAACCCTGGTGCGGCTGGCCGGCTCCTACTCGCGGAGGTGGGAGCTGACCGGTCGCGACCGCATCCTGACAACGGCCGGGTACGACACGCCCGAAGGTCTGCTGGCCGGGCTCCTGAGCCCCCTGGACGCCGGAGCATCGGTCGTGGTGTGTCGAAACATCGATCAGGCGCTTGTTGCCGGCCGGGTCGCCTCCGAACAGGTGACAGCCATCTGCGGACCGATTCCCGGTTCGACTCCGCAGGAACGCACTCCTGCCGGCGCCCGTCGCCTCCGGACAGCCTCGGCGTGATCGCGGAGGAACTCGGCGTCGGGCATGCACCGGCCTTGCTCGTCGAGGTCCAGGCCATCGACTCCCGCCGCCGTGTCCGGACGGTCGGCTGGGCCTACCACGCCCTGGGCCTACCACGCCCTGGGCCTACCTGACCTGACCTGATCAGGCCACCTCCGCCCCCGCATCGACCTCCCGCAGGACACCACTGACCACGTCGTAGATGAACCCTCGAACCGACGTCGAGGCGGCCAGGAACGGGCTGGCACGAAGCCTCGCAACGGATGTCCGGACATCCACCTCAAGATCGCCAAATGCGTGGACGGGCCAGGGCGGGCGGAACCCCGTACGTTCGAACAGCTGCTCGCGAAATCCGTCATCCGTGACGGTCATCATCCCGCACTGGGTGTGATGAAGCAGGATGATCTCAGTGGTACCGAGCTGGTGCTGGCTGACCGCGAGCGAACGGATCATGTCGTCGGTGACCACCCCTCCCGCGTTGCGCAGGATATGGGCGTCGCCTTCGTCGAGACCGAGCAGGGTATTGACGTCCAGCCGAGCGTCCATGCAGGCCAGGACAGCCACTCCGGTGGCCGGGCGGGCCGGGCGGGCCCGAATCGGCTCGCTGCCGGTCCGGCGGGCGGCGGCAAAGTTCTCGGCGCACTGCAGCATTGCGTCGGTGGCGCTGTGAGAGCCTGTGACCCGCGATGAACCGCGAGCGTCGACCATGGTCATGATTGCGCAACCTCCATCGGCGCGGTGGACACAGCAGACGGTGGACACAACGGACAGCGGAAAGACGTGTCGGCGCGCACGGCAGCGTCGCCGCGGTAACCCGCCGGTACGGCACGACGCCTGCCTCGACCCGGCAGACAGCACTCCGGGACACGGCGCGTCGGACCGTGCCCGACCGGAACAAGGATGACTCGACCACGCGGGTTCCGCCAGTGGTTCGACCCGCCGGGGCCCATCCGCGTCACCGACCGCGCGTCGCGACAATCAACCGCACCTCGGCGTCACCAGACGAAGCCGGGGGCATACTTGGCGCAGGGGATCGGCGCACCGGGCAATCCGACGATCGTGCGTCACGAGGTTCTCACTCGTCCGTATCCGGCTATGAACAACTACCAGCCGGCCCGGACCGCGCCTACCGGCTGTGCCGAAATGCGACGAACCCAGGGTGGTTCGATCATGCTTTTTGTGTTGCCGTAGGCCGCAGGGAACCGTTGGGGGGTGGCGGATGAGTCGGTGGAGGCCGTCTGTAAGCTCAGCCGGTGACACAAATCGGTCAAGATCATCTATGGTGAGCATCACGTCGGTGGGCAGTGACCCAAAGCGGTCGCACTGGCAGGTACTCGCTCACGAGATGGCGAAGTTCGGTGTCGTCGGAGGCCTCTGCTACCTCATTGACGTCCTCGTCTTCAATCTGTGCCATGCGATTGTCGGTATGGACCCGCTCAGCGCCAAGACCGTCTCCACGATCGTGGCCGCGACCTGCGCCTACATCGGCAACCGGAACTGGTCCTTCACCCACCGGGCACGCACCGGTCTACGGCGCGAATACACCCTCTTCGCCATCCTCAACGCCATAGGCCTGGCGATCGCGCTCGGGTGCCTCGGGTTTGCCAGCGATGTTCTGAACCTGCACAGTGTGCTCGCACTCAATCTGGCCGGAAACGTCGTCGGTACCGGGCTCGGCACCATCTTCCGGTTCTGGGCGTACAAGCGGTGGGTCTTCCTGCACCCCGATGATCCGAAGGCGGCGGTACAAGCCCCGGCGGACGCACAGCGCCATCACAGCGTCCCTGAGCCCGCCGGCCGCGTCTAGACGTTCCCGTAGCGGAACACTGACGTTTCGATACTATTTCGTTCCCCTGGACCTCGGATGCGCTACGCTCTGGGACCAGTCCACGCGTCATCCCGTCGGCGTCGCGGCCGACGACAGCAGGTGAAGGACGTCGAAGCCACCGGATGACACGCGATGGGTTGGAGCCGGCCGGTCGAAGGTGGAGCAATCATGGTTTTTCTCCCGCCGCCGGCGGCCCTCGGGAGCCAAGGCCACAAGGGGGATGCCGTGGTGCGACCCGCGGTTGACACGACCCGTCCCGGGGGACGCCCTCGGGACGAATCGCGAGACCAGGCGATCCGCCGTGCGGCACTCCAACTGCTCGCGGAGGTCGGCTACGACGGCGTGACCATGGACCGGGTGGCCGCCAGAGCAAAAGCGGGCAAGGCCACGATCTACCGGCGCTGGCCGTCGAAACTCGCTCTCGTCGTGGACGCGATCACAATGAGCGCCGAACAGTCCATGCCCGTTCCTGACACCGGCTCGTTCCGGACGGACATGCTCGCCTTCCTCTCTTCGTTCCGAGATGCGATCGGTGACGACC
>NZ_CAKKTK010000060.1:0-30146 GCF_920656135.1 Frankia sp. Cppng1_Ct_nod
CCGGCGATCAGATCGAAAAACCGGTTCTTGCGGCGGGTCCACCGTTCGTCGTGGCGCATCGCCCGCCTGTCGGCTCGGGCCGCCTTGTGGGATCCGCCGTGGTAGCGCCACCGTGCCCACGGCGAGCCTGGACGGGCCAGCCGGATCGCGCCGATCAGTGCGACGAACGGGATGAGCAGCCCGATGATCCCCAGCTGTAGCTTACCTTTCAGGAACGTGATGACGACCAGCGCGACGTTGAGAAGAAGCGTTACCACATAGTCCCACAGGGCTGTGCTCTGGCCGTTGTCGAGCCCGTTCACCCCGAACGGCAGGCTACCCAGGACGAGCAGCCCGGTGACCGCAATCCCAAGAATCACCGCATCGACCGACATACGGCCCTTCTCGCTCCAGTAGACATCCTCCAGATGCAGGACCAGGGCGAACTCGTCCAGGACGAGGGCGATCCCGACACCGAACAGAGCCGCCAGCAGGTCCCACCACGGTGAGGAGCCGCCGGCCGGGGTGAATGCCCCCACCCCGGCGACGGACATGAAGACGATCCCGAAGACGACATGGTGGACGTGGGTTCCGCCGGCCGCGACGTTACCCGGCCACCACGACACCCCGGAGCGGATCATCCGGACGCTGAGTCGAATGAACAGAAATGTGACGATGAACGCCACGAGCAGCACGAACAGTGGTTGCTTTCCGGGCTCGACGATCACCCGGTGATAGAGGTCTGCGACGGTGTCCATCCGGACTCCCGGGATATTTCGGCCTGCGCTGGTTATCCGACGCCCGGCTCGCCGCGTTTCGCGGGCGCGAGGGAGTCGTGTGCCCGGACGACCAGCCGCGTCATCTCGTATCCGACAAGTCCGATTTCGCACGAGTTGGAGGTGAGAACGGACAGACAGGCGCCGTCACCGATGGCCATGAGCAGCAGGGTTCCCTTATCCATCTCGACAATCGTCTGGGCGACCGCTCCGGCGTCCATCAGGACTGCCACGCCAAGGGTCAGGCTGAGTAGCCCGGAGGAAACCGCGCCGAGCTGTTCGGCCCGCTCGCGTGGAAAACCGTCACAAACCGCGAGAAGAATACCGTCGGCCGACACGACAATGGCGTTCGCGACCCCGGGTACCGACTTGACGAAATTGTTGATGAGCCAGTCCAGCTCCGGCCCCCGCGACGTCTCCCCGGTCATGCGTCCCCCTGCCGGTCGAGCGGCGGGCGCACGCGTTCGGACGCGGCGCAAACAGGCCTGGACGGCTGCCGTTCCGCGGTCGAGCAGGCGTCACCCGGATCAGCGCACGGCGTACCGCCGGGCGAGGACACCGGACCCACGGTGCCCACCCTGCTCCCGTGGTTGTGCCCCGGTTCCCTCGGACGAATCGATCCTCCGTGACTCCGGTAGTACACTTTGCGCCTTTCTGACAGCCTTTACGCCCATCGGACCGTCCCGGAAGTCGTGCAACCTGGTGTGATCCGGCCGGGCCGATGCGCAAGCTTATGCCCTGCTCGGCCGTTTGCTCGGCCGGCCGCTGTCGCGCAGGTCGATGGATCCGCTGGCTGTCCTGTTGCTGTGATTGTGCTGCGCCGCCGTTTCGGCGGTTGCCGCGAGGTTGCCGATGACTCCGGGCGGCGGTAACTGTTTCAACCTCGATCGGTAGCGACCCATACGCATCGGGTGCTTTCACCACAACCTGGTTGTGACCGGTTTTCCCGCATTATACGCGCGACTCATGAATAGGCTGTTTTCTGCTTTTCAGAAGTTAAGTCGTTTTTGTCTGGATCGACCCTTCCGCAAACCTGGGCGGATCAAAAAAACCCTGGTCATAGGACAGACCGTCCCCCCGTCCACCGGATGCGGACGGGGGGACGGGGGGACGGGTGGGGCCGTCACGGTCGGCCGATGGCGCTGGTCAGCCGACAGCGACCTCCTGTTCGAGCCGTGCGGCGAGGTTGTAGATCCGGCGTTCGAAGCTCCCGGACCAGTACGGCCTCATCGGAACGGTGATCTCCTGGTGGATCGGCGCGGACTCCCAGGCGAGGAACTGCTCCTCGCTCTCCCACTCGCTGAGCAGGAGGTAACGGCCGGGATCCTCCCCGTCCCGCAGCAACTCGTCCCCCAGCAGGCCGGGCGTGCCCTTCATCCGTGCCGTGACCTGGGTGTAGGCCTGCTCGAACCCGTGCGCCAGTTCGGGGGCGACACTCGCGAACACCAGGATGCGTGCGGTCATCGGTCATCTCCCGTGCTGTCGAAATGGGACAGGATGTCCGTGAGTTCCAACTGTGCGCTTTCGCGCAACTCGCGTAGGGGTGCGGTCAGGGCGTCCTGCTCCGGGCTGCGCTCAAAAGCGTGGAACGACTCCCGGTCGTCCCAGTCGCTGGTGATCACGAACTCGTGTGGGCCGCCACGCAGCAGGGCCTGGCGCAGGTTGCCAGGCGTCCGGCTCGCGGTCAGTGCGATCTTCTTCCAGGCGGCGGTGAAGTCCTCCTCCCGGCCGGGCCGGACCCGCATCCGCAGGGTTGCTCTGATCATCGGATTCCGCCGTCGACGTGCGGGGTCGCCCCGGTGATGTAGCGGGCCGCGTCGCTGACCAGAGCCGGCCTGCTCTTGAGTCCGGAGTCCATCAGTCGTCTCCCCCATGGGGTGTGGATGTTTGGACGGCCCGCAGGATCAGCGAGCTGTTGAAGCCGCCGTAGCCGCGGGCGTTGACCATCGCGACCCGCACCGCTGCCTTCCGCGGTTCGCGGACCAGATCGAGGCGGTATTCGGACACGGGTTCGTCGAGATTGCCCACGGCCGGGATCACCCCGTCGCGGATGCACAGCAGTGCGTTCACGGCTGCCAGCGCGGAGCCGCCCGCACACATCCGGCCGATGAAGCCCTGCGGAGCGGTAACGGGGACGCGCTCGGCATGGGCGCCGAACGCCAGGTGGATCGCCTGGGCCTCAAGGTCGTCCAGATCGGGTGATCCCGCGCCGTCAGCGAAGATCACATCGATGTCGGCAGGGGTGAGGTTAGCGTCCGCGAGCGCCCGGCGCATCGCCTCGGCGTACCAGCGGGGGTCGGGTGCGGGGTCGCGATGATGGTGTGCGTCGTGGGTTGCCGCGTACCCGGCGATCTCGCCGTACACCTTCGGCGTGCCGCGGGCCGCCGCGGATGCGGGATCTTCCACGACGAGTGTCGCGCCGCCCTCGGCGGGTGCGTAGCCGTCCGCGGACCGGTCGAACGGTTTGTAGCCCGCCTGAGGTTCCCGGCCGGTGGTGAGCCGTCCACCTGTGGTCTGGCAGGTGAGCGCATACGGGGTCAGACCGGCCTCGGCGCCGCCGGCGAGAACCGTGGGAGTTCCGCGGCGGATGGTCCGCCGTGCCTGCGCGAGGCTGTCGAGCCCGCCGGCGGCGTCGGAGACCACTACTCCGGATGGACCCTTGACACCGTGGCGGATCGAGGTCTGGCCGGTGGTCGCCGCGTAGAACCAGGCGATGGACTGGTAGACGCTGACCGCCTGACGACCCCGGCTCCACAGCCGCTGGATCTCCCGCTGTCCGAAGTCGTTCCCCCCGGACCCGCTCGCGAACACCACGGAGGTCGCGTACGGGTCATGCGCGGCCGGGTCGTAGGCGGCATCGGTCATGGCGAGCTGGGTGGCTGCCATTCCCAGCCACGTCCACCGGTCGGTCTGTAGGACGATTCGGCCGCTGAGATGGTCGGCAGGGTCGAATCCGTCGACCTGACCGGCGAGTGTGGTGGCGTACCGGCTGGCGTCGAAGCCCGTGATCGGCCCGACCCGCAGCTCGCCGCGCAGTGTCGAGCGCCAGTGCTCCTCGGCACCGATGCCGCTGGGGGCGATCACTCCGACGCCGGTGATGACGGGACGGGTAGCCCGTCCGGGGGTGCTCACCTGGCATCTCCTCCACGGTCGAGCACGATGGCCGACTGGAACCCGCCGAAACCGCTGCCGACCGACAGCGCCACGTCCACGTCGTGGTCGCGGGCGATGTTCGGGACGTAGTCCAGGTCACATTCGGGGTCCCGCCTGCTCCAGTTCGCGGTTGGCGGGACAACGCGGTTCTCGATCGCCAGCGCGCAGGCGGCGATCTCGATGGCGCCGATCGCCCCGAGGGAGTGGCCAACCATGGACTTGATGGAGCTCACCGGAACCTGGTAAGCGTGCTGCCCCAGCGACTTCTTGAACGCCGCGGTCTCGTGCCGGTCGTTCTGCTTGGTGCCCGAACCATGGGCGTTGACGTAGCCGACCCGGGTCGGGTCGGTGCGGCCCTGGCGCAGCGCGTCCGAGATCGCGTCAGCCATGTCGAGGCCGTCGGACTTCAGCCCGGTCATGTGGTAGGCGTTCGAGCGCGCGGCGTAGCCGGTGATCTCGCAGTACACATGCGCACCTCGGGCTCGGGCATGCGTGAGCTCCTCCAGCACGAGTACGGCCGAGCCCTCGCCCATCACGAATCCGTCCCGGGTGGCGTCGAAGGGGCGGGAGGCGTGCTCGGGATCGTCGTTGCGGGCCGAGGTTGCGCGGATCGCGTCGAAGCAGGCGATCGAGATCGGGGACAGCGGCGCGTCCGTCGCCCCCGCGATCACGATGTCGGCCTCGCCGTCGACGATGAGCTGGTGGCCGTACCCGACCGCGTCTATTCCGGAGGTGCAGCCGGTCGAGACCACGAACGCGGGACCATGCGCCGCGAACCGGCACGCCACCTCGGTGGCCAGGCAGCTCGGCACCAGAGCGTGGTACAGGAACGACGACGCGTAGTTCGGGTCTACAAGCCAGTCGCGGCCGCTGTTGCTGGCGACCACGTATTCGTTCTCCAAGCGGGTGGTCGCGCCGACCGCGCTGCCGAGGCTCACACCCACCACGGGACCGTTGGCGTCCCGGTCGGCGCTGAGTTCCAACCCGCTGTCCGCCACCGCCTCGGTCGCGGCGGCGAGAGCGAACTGGATGAACCGGTCGTTACGGGCGATCTCCTGTGGGGTCAGGCCGGCGGCTTTCGGGTCGAAGTCGCATTCGGCCGCGACCTGGGAGCGAAACTGCGTCGGGTCGAAGAACGACAGGCGCCTGGTGGCTGTGCGGCCCTCCGTCAGGAGATCCCAGAACTCCTTGCGGCCCGTGCCTCCCGGTGCGACCACTCCGATGCCGGTGATGGCCGTCCTTCTCACTTCCAGCTCCTTCATGGGGTACTTCTCGTTCATGGGGTACTTCCCGGTTCGGGCACGGGCGATCAGGTCCGCGGGAGCGGTTCGGTGTCCACGTGGCCGAGGTCGGGGCGCGGTGCCAGCGGGCTCAGATGAAAGACGAGGAAGGCGGTCTCGTTTCCCTCGTTGACGATCCGGTGCCGCGTGCCGATGGGGATGAGCAGGCCGTGTTCGGCCGGCAGTTTCGTGTGTTCGCCGTCCAGCCGCGCGGTGACGCCGCCCGAGACGCAGTAGAGGAACTCCTCCGAGTACGGATGCCAGTGCTCGGTGACGACCTCGCCCGGCTGCAACGTCAACGTGCCGAGGAAGCCGGACTTGGCCCCGACCGTCCCGGGGGACAGCAGGGTGCGGATGTCCCCGCCGCGCCGGCGGTTGGCCGGGACATCGTGGATGGACAGCACGACCGGTGTGGTGCCCGGGCCGCTGGTTGTCACGGTCATGGCTTCTCCCTCACATCATCCCTGGGGGCCTTCGGTGGTCGGTCGATCAGGCCTGTTCCGGCACGGCGCTGACGGCCCGCGCCGCTCGTTCGACCTTGTCCCGGATGACGCCCATCTCCCGCCGGGTATTGTTATTGATGTTGTTGGTCATCCACTCGTCGTCCACCGGGGCGTCCGGACGCATGTGGAAGTCCTGAACCCAGCGCATCCGGGTGCCGGTTCCCTCGGGTTCGTATGTCCATTCGATGTTCATGTACTCGAAGGGGCCTGGCTCGACCCGGCGTGCCTCAACGCGGTACTTGTCCGGGTCCAACGTTCGTTCCGAAACCCAGCTCCAGACCTTCCCGTCCGGGTCCGGGTGCATGGTGAGGCGAAATCTGAAGGTCTGGCCCAGATGCTCCAGGATCTCTACCGAGGCGTATTCGGTGAAAAGACCTGGCCAGCCTTCGAGATCGTTTGTAGTCATCCAGACGAAACCTATTTCCGCATCGATCAGGATCGAGTTCTCCGTGTGCGCCATCATTTCTCCGTTCGGTTGACGTCATGGTCCCGCAGGGTCGTCCCGCAGGGTCACCCCGTGCGGTACCAGCTCAGGCGACTTCCTGACGGGCATCGGCGTTGACGGCGGTGAGAATCTGCGCGAGGGTGTAACCGGCGGGTGGTTCCGCGGGCAGCTCGACACCGAACGCGTCGAAAACAACGGTCTGTAGATGCAGATAGGCGAGTGAGTCCATTCCGACCTCCTCGAAGGTGACATCAAGGTGGTCGGGTCGGTCCTCGGAGGCGAGGACGGTCTGCTCGACGAGGAAGTCGAGCAACTGATCGGTGCTCCACGAATGTGCCATGATGCTCTCTCCTTAGTGTCGGTGGTCAGGCATGCCAATGGCGCAGGCGAACAGCGAGGCCTGGAATGATCAGTCGGCGACCCAGGAGTAGAAGTTCCTGGCCATTGCGTCCCGCGGGCTGCGCCAGGTATCCGGATCGTATGCGGTGACGTACTTCCCAAGCTTTGTGTTGACGTCCACGAACAAAGGGTGATCGCGGATGACGGGTAGCGCCGGGCCGACGTCGTCAGCGGCTTCGATCAGATGGAAGTACAGTCCATGGAACCTGAAGAGATCCCGGCGGACGACACCTAGCAGATTCGGTAGCTGACCGTCGTCGGACTCGCGGAAAACATCGGCCACCGCGGCCTCGTCGTCCGCTTCCATACGGGCGACGATAAGAGTCCGGTGCGTCATCCGGCAGCCTTGTGAACGGCCGGTAGCACCGGGTCGGAGAATATCGACACTCCTGCTCCCTGGCTATATTCGAGAGAATGTGGGTGAAGGCGTGCGACGTCGGCGTCGCAAGGATTGCCGGCGGGTGCCGACGACTGGGCGTGCTCGCCTGCACATGCCGGTCTCAGGACCGGATCAGCCACTGTTGCCCAACAGTACCCGGCCGGCCCGGCCCTTCTCCCTACGGAAGCATGCTGTATTGGGCCGTTTGTGTCTCGAAGTTGGCGTGGCAGGAACATGTATTGGCAGCTTTATGCCAACACCTGGCGCCCGCTCGTACGATGGTGTTATAACCATCCTCTTTCTGCCGCGAGGATCCCGGCCTGGAAACGGCTGCGTGCGTCCATCCGGCGCATCAGATCGGCAATCATGCGGCGAACGGTCCTGACTGACACCCCGAGATGTCGGGCCGCGGCCTCGTCCTTCGCACCGAGGCTCAGCAGCTGCAGGAGCATGCGTTCCTGATCGCTCGGCTCCTGATCAGCAGGTTCCGGGTCGTCGGAGTTCCGGGCGTCCGGGTCATGGGCGTTGTGATTGGCAGCCGCCTTTTCGAGGCCTTGTGGATCAGGGGGTTCCGCGGTTTCCCAGGCCTGGTCGAACAGCTTGATGACCAGGTCTGTCAGGGCTGCATCCCGCAGGAGTAGCGCATGGCCCTCAGACGCGTCGGGCGCCAGCAGGACCAGGCCGATCCGCTGGTCGACAGTGGTTATGCCCGCTGGCAGGGCGTCGGCCAGCCGCAGGTCCAGACCGTGCGCTGCCGCGGTGCGCGCATAGGCGGCAGTCGCGTCGTCCGACCAGGCCGTACGGGAGTAGACGCTGCGCATGGCGACTCCGTGGTCAAGTGCTCGCAGTACCGCCTGCGTACTCGCCGCTGTCGCGGTCGGCCCCGGTCCGGGCCCGATGTGAAGCGCGAGTACCTCTCGTTCGGCCCGGGTCACCAGCTTCGTCAGCGCGGCCTGGACGGCTTCGGCGTTGTCGAGGCGTTCCACCTGGGCGCCGGAGCCCATGACCTGACGGCCCTGTTCGTAGTCATCGACCAGTGTGCTCAACTGCATACGTGCGCGGATGAGCTGCGCTTCGTGGCGAATGAGCTGCTCCTGACGACGGATCAGCTGGCCGTGCTGCTGGCGGAGCAGCTGTTCCAGCGGAACCTCGGGGTGCACCGCTATGAGATGGCCCGGCTTCTCCCGCGACTGCACCAGCAGTGAGAGTTCGACGAGCCTGTCGCGGGCTCGTTGGATGATGCTGGGAGGTTGCCCAAGGGCCGCACTCACGTCCTCGGTGGTCATGTCCTCCTGGCGTAGCCATAACCGGTAGGCGGCAAGGGAAGTCTCGTCGAGACCAAGAAGATCGGACACCTGCCTCTCCCACGCCGACTAGTCGACGTGGGGGATGGCCTCGGAGAGACCCCGTTGCCGGGCCTCGGTCGCGACCGTGTCGAGTGAGTGGCGGACCAGCGCGATCAGGGTCTGGCGGACGGACTCCCGCCGACGCGCGTCGCAGAAGACGATGGGCCGCCGGATGTCGACATCGAGCGCGTTACGGACGTCCTCGAGTTGGTATTCCTTGGCCCCGGTGAACCGGTTGACCGCCACCAGGAACGGGATGTCACGCTCCTCGAAGTAGTCGACCGCCGGAAACGAGTCGGCGAGTCGGCGGGTGTCCACGAGCACGATGGCACCGATGGCGCCGAGGACCAGCTCGTCCCACATGAACCAGAACCGGTCCTGGCCCGGCGTGCCGAACAGATAGAGGATCACGCTGTCGAGCAGGGTGATCCGGCCGAAGTCCATGGCGACGGTTGTCGTGGTCTTGGTATTGACCTGGGACGTGTCGTCAATGCCGAGGCTGGCGGAGGTCAGGGCTGCCTCGGTGGTGAGCGGGGGGATCTCACTGACCGCACCGACAAACGTCGTCTTGCCCGCACCGAACCCGCCGGCAATTATGATCTTTACCGGGCTGGGCGCGGGGGGCCTGGTCGTATCCGTTCTAGAGGGTCTGAAGTCCATCGAGCACCTTCTCCATCAGCGCTACGTCGGGACGCTCGGTCGGTCGGGCTGGACGGGTGACGTGGACGAGACCGGCGTCGATCATGTCGCCGACGAGGACCCGTGCCACGCCGACCGGAAGGTTGAGCTGCGCGGAGATTTCCGCAATAGACTGGAGGTTCTGGCAGAGCATCACGATGTCCTGCTGTTCCGGATCAAGATTTCGGACCATCGCCCGCCCGTGCGCCGTTGTCGAGACCAGGGCTACCAGCTCCAGCGCGCGATTGGCCGCCGGCCGCGTACGGCCGCCGGTGACGGCGTAGGGGCGGACGACCGGACCCGCCTCCTCATCGAACCACTCCTCGTCCACCGGTCCTCCTGATCAGGGCATGGTTTCAGGTCCCTTTCGGGCCTTCGGCGGCGCGGGGAAAAGTCGTGACCGCGCCGCCGAAAGCTGATGGCCGTAGGCCAGTGAGCCGTTACCGTGGCAGGGCGGCCTGCATTTCAGCGCGCAGCTCGGGAGTCAGGAACTCGCCGACACGGATGACCAGCAGGGCCATCTCGTAGGCGATCAGACCGATATCGGCTCCCGGCGTGCTGAGAATAGCCAGGCAGGATCCGTCGCCAACCGCCGTGACGAAAAGAAAGCCCTGTTCCATCTCCACGATTGTCTGACGGACGTTGCCGCCGCCGAAGAAACGCCCGGCGCCCCGGGCGAGGCTGTTGAAGCCCGAGGCGACCGCTGCAAGCTGGTCGGCCGTTGTCCGGTCCATCCCGTTCGAGGTGGCCAGCAACAGACCATCGGACGACAGCACGATCGCGTGGGTAACCTCCGGGACTTTCCTGGTGAGGTTGTTCAACAGCCAGCTCATGTTCTCGGCCGGGCCGATGTGGCGCATCAGATCACCTTCCTGGCGTCATCGCTACCGTTCAGATTGGGTCCGTCCTGTATGCCTCGGCCGAAGTTGGACTGGAAGGAGGACATCATCGCCCGGATCTCCTCCGGCGACCGTGGGCCGGCGAGGACCCCCGGTGCCGGGGGGTCGGTGTCGGACGTCCCTCGAAGCTCGGGCGCAAGGCTGGCGCGCCGCTTCCGCCTGGGCAGTCCTGTCTCGGTTCTCACTATCTCGGTGGCAGGCGATGCCGGTGCGAGTGTCCGCGGGAGCGCGGGAGGTTGCATGCCGAATCCCGAGCCGAGTCCTGGTGTCGCAAACCGGTCGTCGCCGTGCGCGGAGGCGGTCCACTGTGTCGGCGAGTCCGGTGGTTCGGCCCACCGGCCGAGCGGTGGGGCCGGTGGGGCCGGTTGGGCCGGTGAGTCCGGTGGTTCGGCCCACAGATCGGACGGCTCCAGCAACTGGGCTGGGGTGTCCGGTGCCGCGCCCCAGCCGGCGGGCGCCACCGGAGCGTTCGGTGGTGACCACCGCTCAGAGCTTTCCGCAGGTGTCCCGGGGTTGGTGGACCCGAGTCCGTCCCGCTCGGAAACGAACCAGCTTGAGCGGATTGTGGCGAACACCGGAAGGTCATCCATGAGCGTCCGGTCCTCACCGCTGCCACCCGAGCCCACCGCCGCGCCCACGGACATCAGCTCCGCGGGTTCGGTGGAGCCGTTGAAGGACAGATCAAGCCCTGGTTCGGTGGTGTGACCGAAGCTCGCCGGTGTCGGCTGGCCCGCGGTCTCGTCCCCTCCGCGGAGCAGGGCGGTCGGGAGCAGGACGATCGCAAGGGTGCCGCCGTACGGGGACGGCCGCAACTGGACCTGGATCGCGTGCCGCTGCGCCAGCCGGCCGACGACGAACAGGCCGAGTCGCTCACTGGTCCGCAGGTCGAAGGGAGGCGGGTTGCTCAGCCGTCCGTTGATCTCGGCGTACTCCTCGTCGGTCATACCAAGGCCGCGGTCTTCGACCTCGACCACGCAGCCGTTGGAGACCTCGTGCCCGGAGACGTTCACGGGAGTGTGCGGTGGCGAGAAGGAGGTCGCGTTCTCGATCAGCTCGGCGAGCATGTGGATCACGTCACCGACCGCGTGCCCGCCGACGGCGGAACCGCTGATCGGGAGAACTTTGACCCGGGTGTAGTCCTCGACCTCGGCGACCGCACCGCGGACGACGTCCTTGAGCGGGACGGGCCGACGCCAGCCACGGGCTGGTTTCGAACCGGACAGCACGATGAGGTCCTCGGCGTGGCGCCGCATCCGGGTCGCGAGGTGGTCGAGCCGGAACAGCTCGGCGAGCTCGTCCGGGTCGGTCTCCTTGCGCTCCAGCCCGTCGATGACCTTGAGCTGGCGGTGGATCAGCGCCTGGCTTCGACGGGCCAGGTTGAGGAACGTGTCACCGATGCTCTTACGCATCGCGGCCTGCTCGACAGCGGTGCGCACGGCGACCTGGTGGACGGTGCTGAAGGCGTCGGCCACCTGACCGATCTCATCCTTGGTCCGGACCACGACGGGGAACACCTCGGTATCGAGGTCGATCTGTTCCCCGTTGTGCAGCCGTTCCACAACGTCGGGCAGGCGATGGTCCGCGACCTCGAGAGCGGCCTGCCGCAGTCGCCTGAGCTGACGGATCATCGGGCTCGCCACGAGCAGCGAGATGCCGATCGACACGGCGAGGACCAGCACCACGATGCCGACACCGATCCAGGCCCCGTGGCTCGCGCTCGACGCGATGCTGTCGCTTCGCTTCTCCAGGTCGACCGCGATCTGGTTTTCCACCTCGCGCATCCGGGCGAGTTTGTTGTCAGCGGCCGTCAGCCATGCCTGCGGGTTGACGGTGATCGGTTGGCTCATCTGGGCCGCGAACACCGTGCCGTCACGCATTTGCGACACGCCGTCCACGGTCGGGCCGACCGTCCTGTTGTAGAAGTCCTGTTCCTGCTGTGACGCGGTGGTACGGAACTGCGTGATCCAGGCGTCTTCGGCGCCGCCACTTGACTGGATCAGTTTGACGATCCCGACGTTGCTCTGGCGGAGGAAGAGGATCACGGCGACGTAGCCGCGTTGCAGGGCGGCGGCTTCCTTCGCCCGCGTCATGCTGGTCAGGCTCGCCGCCATGTTCACCAGCTCGGCGTTCTCGGTCCCGAGGCCGACCTGGGCAACGACGTTCAGCAGGTCCGTGACCGCCTTGGTATAGAAGGCCACGTTCTTGTCGCGGTCCGTCTGTTGCTGGTCGATCGCCTGGCGGTGGGCGGGAAGCTGATCGAGTTCTTGCTGAATAGCGTCCAGGACGGGTTGCAGGTTCTTGGTCGCGCTCTGGGGCAGCCTGGCCGCGCCGGTCCGGTAAGCGTCCACGGCCGCGTTGGTCGGGGTACGGGTGGATCGTACGTCGTCCACGCCGGCCCGAAATCCGCTTCCGACGTACGTGCCCGACGCGTTGCGTTCCTTCTGGAGCGCGTCGAGAAGGTCGTTGACCTTGATGGAGAAACCCGCGAGGACCCGGATCCGATCACTTGTGCTGACGCTTTCGAGGTTCGCCCGCACCTGGATGGCACTGAATACGGCCAGTGCTACCAGCGGAACGATGAGAATAGCTACCAACTTGGAGCGGATTGGCCAGTTCTGGAGCATCCGGTCCTCTCGTTCGACGCCGTGCCCGGGCGCCTGGTAGGTGCGAGCGGTCTTCCTGTCATGGCTTCGCCGTGGCCGGGTACGAAGGCGGAGCCCATACTTTCCCCCGTGGGCGAGACGACTCTACTCGAGTGAAAAGTCCGGATTCGGTCGGGGCATACCCGGGTGAAATTGTGGCTCGCCGTCGTTCCGAGAGCGGAAAGACGATCCCGGACGGCAGGTGGGTACCAAAAGATGATCCAGTGGTTTTTTGTTGATCAGCATTCCGAACTATCAATTTTTATTGTCTTCCGGTTTGTGTCGCACACAGGACTCCGCGGCCGGCGACGGATCGGTGGATCCGGCAACGTCATACGTTGTTCATGTGGAGTTCCGGATGTGGCGGCAGGCGGGTTCCCGGGTTGGTCCACACCTGGTGGGCGGGACCATTGAATTCTCTCAAAAATGGTCTGGAATATGTCCCGGACTTATCCCTGTTACTTGAGGATTGCAGCTGTATGAAATCAGGCATTGCCGCGACGATCGCCTTACCTGTTGTGAGATGTCGGGCGGCTGCGGGGGTTCGGGTTCGTCTCTGATGCACGGCAACGAGGCACGGCGTTCCGGTTGATCGTTATCAGTGACTGACCGGAACGCCGGGTAGTCGACGGCGGGGCGCCCGACGCCGTCACGGCCAAGGGAGTCGGATCAGCCGGGTTGGGTGAAGTGGGTGCCGGCACGGACGAGCACGTGCGCGCCGGTGGGCAGCGCCTGAACCCCGTCGGCGGACCGGACCAGGGGATACACGGCGAAATGGTAGGCCAGCCCGTCATCGGGTGCGGGCAGGTGCCAGCCACCTCTGATCTCCAGAGTGGTGTTGGTGACCTTGGCGCTCCGGGCGGCCGCATCGTCCGGCCCGGTGGGCGGTGTGTCGCGGCGCCACAGGACCCGGGCCTCGGTGATGCCCGGCGGCATCTGGAACGTCAGGATGATCTCGGTGCCGCGGTCGACGGCTCGCAGGTTCCGGACGCCTTCGCCGGCGTGATGGGATGTGGAACGGCCGACAACCGCACGGTTCCCGGCGATGCTGACCGGTGTGTACACGATCGGGCCGGTGGCCACGGCATTTAGATCGGGGAGGCGCCCACGCCTGCTGTTGCCCACCAGCCGGCCGAGCCCTTCCAAAGAGGCGGCGAGCAGTTCGGTGTCGACCGGTCCGAACGGGCCCGTCGTGGAGTCGGCCGCCCCGTCCGCGACAGGCCCCCCCGGACCGGGTAAGCCCGCGGGGGGTTCGGTGGCGTAGATCCGTACTTCCGAGCCCGGTACCGTCGTCCACCGCAGCGTCGTCACGCTGCCGCTGCTGTCCACCTCGAGGTCGAGTACCGGACGGGGGCGTGCGATCACAGTCACGACCACCTCCGCGCCCTTCGTATGGGCCAACGCGCCGAACGTGTCCGGATAGGACACTCGCACCCGGTAGCGATAGGTGGCCCCGGTCTGCACCTCGCGGTCGACATTGCGCCCGCCCGACCCACGGAACCGTCGGATGGCGCCGTGGAAGGAGGAGGACTCGTCAAAGCTCCGCTCGATCAGCACGTCGTCATAGCCCTGTTCGAGCTGCCACGACAGCGCCACGCCGTCACCGTCCATGTGGGCGCGCAACTCGGTGACGTCCGGGGCGATCACCATCGGGTCGGTCCGTGCCGGCTCCGAGCGTCTGCCACCGGCAGTCGACATCACCTCGTGCCAGACCGGCACACCTCGGGGGACACCCGCGTCGGACAGCTCGTTGGATCCGGTCGTGCCGAGGCTGCGTTCGGACCGTCCGCTCTGCGTGGCAGGGTCCGTCACCACCCGCAGAACGCGGTAGGCCACCGGCCCGGACGACTCCGGCGGGTTCCAGTGCAGTACCACCGCGCCGTCCTCCTCCCTGGCGGTCAGGTTCGACGGCGGCGCCAGTACGACAGGTTGGTCGGGATGCCGGTCGGCGGGTTGGTCCGTCGGTGCGGCGGGCCGGTCGGCGCCGGCATCTCCGCTTCGACCGGCGGATGCGATCTCGGCGGCCGCGTCGAAGGCGTAGCGCGCGCCGACGTCGTCACGCCTGACGATCGTCGGACGCCGGGCTGCGGGGGCCGCTCGCGCCTCCGGCGGTCCTGCCTGGACGCCGGGCGTCTGCGGCCGTGCCTGGTTGGTACCGCCCGCGACCTGCGTGGCTGTGACCTGTGTGGCGGGAGTCTGCCCGCCGGTGGACGGCCGTGCGACCGCGATGTCGGAGAGGAGCTGGCATGCCCGCTGCGCCGTCAGCCGGTCACGGGGATCCTTGTCGAGCAGCCCGGCAAGGACCTCCGCCAGCGGGCCTGCCCGGTTGGTCGGTGACGGCGGTTGGAACAGGATCGCCGCCACCATCGCGGCGAAGGTGTCCCGGTAGAACGGTGGCCGACCCTCCACGGCGAAGTAGAGCGTCGCGCCGAGGCCGAACAGATCCGCCTCGGGTGTCGCGGGATCGCCGTTCAACCGTTCGGGTGACATGTACGAGGGTGTCCCCAGCACCCCGGTGACGGTGAGGGCGGAGTCGGAGTCGCGGGTCGCGATGCCGAAGTCGGTCAGGACCACCCGGCCGTCCGTCCCGATCAGCACGTTCGAGGGCTTGACGTCGCGGTGCAGGATGCCGAAGGAGTGGGCGGCGGACAGGGCGTCGCCCACCGCGATGCCGATGCGTGCCACCTCGGTGACGGGCAGTGGTCCGTGGTCGCGAACCAGTTGGAACAACGACTGGGACGCCACGAGCTCCATCACGATCCATGGCAGCCCATCCTCGACGACCACGTCGAGGATGGTGACCACATTCGGGTGGCTGCGTAGCCGGGCTGCGTGCCGGGCCTCTCGCAGCGCCCGCTCGACCCGGTCGTGACGTTCGGACGGCGAGAGATCGCCACCGAGGTCGATCTCCTTGAGCGCGGCTTCGGTCAACAGCATCTGGTCGAAGGCGCGCCAGACCGTGCCCATTCCGCCGGCGCCCAGCCGTGCGATGAGCAGATACCTTCCCGCCACCATGCGGTTCTCTTCTGGAGCGGCAGCCACGTCGCGCCCTCCGCAATCTTTCCTACGCCGCGTTGTCCCAGTGCAGCATGCCACTCGGCGGGGGAGTCGGCGTTCGCCGCATCCGATGGTTCATGACAGTCGCCGGCTCATGACAGCTGCCGGTTCATGACAGTCGCCGGTTCATGACATCCTGGTATCGGAGACGTCGACTGCGTTCCCGGCCACCCGAGTCCTGTCGGTCAGACCCCGGTCGACCAGGATGTGGCCTGGTCCGGGACGTGCCTGCCGGTAGGCGACCACTGCCGCGGCGATGGTGAGGACGAAGGGTATGCAGGCGAGAACCATCCACACCAGCCACCCACCCGCCGGCGACCATGCCGGGTTGGACGCGAACCAGACCGGTCCGTGCAGGCCGACCGCGTACCGGTGGCCGTTGGCGGCCCAGGCGACGAACTGGCCGACCGCGGTCAGGCCGATGACGGCGGACGCGACCGGGGCGCTGTAGCGGGAAACCCGCGCGGGCAGTCGATCGGCCAGTACCTCGACGCAAAGCAGGGGCAGCATGACCAGCGCCGGCAGGATGTACCGCCCCTGCATCCCGAAGCCGTTCTGGATGAACACCGCCGCGGCGAGCAGTTCGTACACGACCGCGACCGCGAGCACGCTCCCGGCGAGCAGCAGGCGATCGCGCCACCGTCCGACCGCGAGCGCGACCAGCAACAGCCCAGCGGCCAGAAGTCCCCACAGCCAGTACACGGCTGCCGGCAGCGGGACGGACTGCCAGCCGAAGACCCCGACCCCCTGGCGTGCCGAGGCGGGGACCAGACCGGCGGCGACCACGAGCCCGTGCCCGAACCGGTCCCACAGCACCGGGGTTCGCAGTGACAGGCTCTGGGTCCAGACGACGCAGACGGCGGTTCCCACCGTGGCAATCGCGACCGCGCCGGCCGCGGCCCGTCCGCCCGAGCGGATCCGGCTCCATGCCCCGCGTAGGGAAAGGCGCCCGAGCCCGATGGCGATCGCGAGCATGACCCACAGCGGTGCCAGGGGGCGGCTCAGCGCCGTCACGCCCAGGACCGCGCCGGCGGCCCACCAGGTCCGGGCCTGCGCGGGTTCCGTCCGGGACAGCCGCAGCACCGCGGCGCCGGATGCCAGCGCGCCGGCAACCTCCGCGCCACTGGTGCCGGCCTGCGAGCTGAGGAAGACCGCCATCGGCGTGACCGCGACCGCGACCCCGGCCAGCAGCAGGGGACGATGGCCGCGCCGTCCACCGAGAAGGAGCCGGAGCCCGGCTGCGAGCAACCCTGCCGAGACCAGCGCCGAACCCATCCGGGCCAGGACATAACCCGACGGGACGGACCATGCCGCCCAGGTGAGCGCTCCCTCGGGCAGATACAGCCATGGCGGGTAGGCGCCGACGATGCTGTCGACCCGGCCGGTCGGGACGGTCGGTGGTTTGTTCAGGCAGGTGGCTGGCACGTCCTGGTGCAACGCGGTACACGGAGGACTCGTCGTGGTGCGCAGCTCGATCGGGACGGAGAAGCTGCGGTAGGCGTTCCGGACCTGGCGCAGCGAATCCTCGCTGAATGCTTTGAGAGCTTGCAGTTCAGCGATCGGGACCGGATCGCCGAGTATTTCCCCCCGTCCCGCAGCCACCGCTTTCACATAGTGGCTGGGTTCGTCCGGAGCGGTTCCGGGCGGGTTCGTGAGCGTCCACAGCAGAATCCACCCGGTCAGCGCGGCAAGGAGGAGGGCCGGCGCGAGCAGATATCGGACGCCGGGCTCCGGACGTTTCCTCATCGGAGGTTACCGCCATGAGACAGGATTTTCGTCGACAGCTTTTTAAAATCCCGCATGGCGACCCTCCGAATGCCTGTTGCGCGGGGTAACCGTAGGCTCCTCTTCTCCGGTCCGCATCTGAGGGCGCAACCGCCTTCCCCTCGTGGCGTATGTGGTGTATACGGCAGATACCAGTCGTGATGGTACCCAGAGCCTCGTCAACACCCGAACCGGTCGACCGGTACCACACGATCCGAAGGTCGGCATAGTTCGGCGGAGTCCACCTCGCCTGACGGCCCCTGGGGCACGGTTCGCGGTGGACTCCGCCGTCGGCGGATCAGATCAGACGGCCAACCATGCGGCCGGCTGCCGTCGGAGGTCGAGCACGTTCTGACGACGTCAGGATGATGTATCCGTCGTTGACGTGGTGGCGGGTTGCCCGTCCGCGGGCTGGGCTGGTGGCGTGCTCGTGGGTTGGGGCCGCCAGCTGGTCACCAGGAGGGCGATCGCGCCCGCGAGCCCGAGGCCCGCGGAGATACCGAAACCGGCCCAGCCGGCCCCACCCAGTCCGATCGCATGGTCGAGCGAGGCCTTGCCCGGACCTGCCGTGGCGATCGCGATCGACATGATTGCGATCATCAGGACGTATTCATAGCCCTCGCGGAACACGAAGAACCCGTTGGGCCGGTGCGCGACGACTCCCGCGACCACCATGAGGCCGACTCCGGCCGCTGCGGCGAGAGGAGTGAGGAATCCGGCGGCGAGGCCGATGCCTGCCGCAAACTCGAACAGTACTGACATCCAGGCCTGCACGACCGGGGGGCGAAGGCCCATGGATCCGTACCAGCGGGCCGCGCCCGTGATCCGACCACCGCCGAAGAGGTGGTTCCATCCGTGCGCAACCAGTGTCAGGCCCACACAGAGCCGGATCAGCAGGATGGCAGTGTCGATATGGGTCATTTCACGCTCCCAGGAAAGTGCGGGTGGATCGATGTCGCCCGCCGTGGCACTGGGCGTCATGCGAACCGGTCCGTCGGAGTCGAGTCGCACACCACGGCATACGCACCACCCTTCGCCACCTTTTGTGTACACGATTTGGCTGTTTGTCTACACGATTTGTGGGTGCGTTGGACAGGGCGGGTGGACGGGTTCCAGCCCTGGGTGGCGCCCTGGCCGGGCGGGTGGCGGGTGGCCGGTCGGTGTCCGTTCTCGTCTACCGGACGGCGGCGAAAGCGCGTGGAAGGGGGATGCCGGGAGCGGTCGGCCGGGCAGGCCGCAGGCAGGTTTCGGTGATGGCTCAATGAACTATACGATGGATCGATGAACAGACGCCCAACCGACATCGACGCGACTGGTCACGTTCGGGTGCCCAAGACTGCCGAGTTGGTGGCGGCCACCCTACGTCGACAGATTATCCGTGGTGATCTTAGGGAAGGCGACGGCCTCCCCAACGAGGCGTCGTTGATGGCGCGGTTCGATGTCTCGCGGCCGACGCTGCGTGAGGCGTTCCGGGTTCTGGAATCGGAGGGTCTGATCGGCGTGCGGCGGGGCGCGCACGGCGGGGCGCGGGTACATGTGCCCAACAGTGATGTCGCGGCGCGTTTCGTGGGGCTGGTCCTGCAGTACGACAATGTGACGGTTGCCGATGTCCTGGAGGCACGTTCGGTGATCGAACCGCCGGCTGTCCGCCTGTTGGCGGCACGGCGGCGGCGGCGGGACATCGACGCGCTGACGGCGCACCTGGACGAGGACGAGCGGCGGCTGGCCGGTCCGGAAAGCCTCGTGTCAGCACATACGGACTTCCACGAAACTGTGGTCGAGCTGGCCGGCAACCAGACGCTGGGGGTTCTGACAGGGATGCTGCGCCATCTGATCACGGGTGTGATCATGGTGCACCGGGCCGCCCTGCCCTCCGGCGAGGGGAGAGAGTCCCATGAGGACGAGCTGGCTCTGCGGGCCCACCGGAGACTGGTCGAGTTGATCGCTGCCGGCGATGCCACCGGAGCCGAGGTCTTCTGGCGGCGGCACGTGGTGGAGACCAACCAGGTCCTCCTCCAGCATTTCGACGAGGCCAGCGTGCTGGACGTGCTTGGCTGAGGTTCCTTCGGCCACGGCAGGCCACGGCAGGCCACGGCACGGCACCGCCAGGTGTGCGCCCCCCGTCAGGCCGCCGAGCGCAGCAGTGGCGCGAGCCTGGTGCACACGAGGTTGACGTGTCGGGCTACGAGCTCCTCGGGCATCCCGCCGAGCGAGGCCCACAGGTACACCGTGTCGACCGGAGCGTCTCCGACCAAGACCCGGATGCTGCTCGCGACATCCTCGGGCGTGCCGTAGTGGAAGTAGTCGAGCGACCCTTTCGGCGCCTTGTGGTTGCGGATGCGGTCGGGGTCGACCGGCCGCGGCGTCGGCGCGCCGGTTCCCTCCACCATGTGCCGGCGGTAGGAGTCAAGCTGGTAGGCGAGGTGCTGGCCGACGACCGGCCAGTCCCGTTCCGGGTCCTCGCTCACCCAGCCCTGGATGCCGCCGCCCATCCGCGCGACGGCAGGGTCGTGCCCGGCCTCGGCGAGGGCCTTGGTATAGGGGACGGCGTTCGGTCCGAACGCGGTGAGGAGATGCTCGCCGAGCAGACCTGCCCGCCGGGCGCCCTGGGGCCCCAGGTATCCGAGCCAGATGGGCAGCCGGTCCTGGACGGGCCGTGGGGTGACCCGGCCTTCGGCCCAGATCCGCCGCAGCTCACGGACCCGCTCGTCCGTGACGGTGTACCGCTTCGACTGGTCGGCGCCGTACAGCTCGAACTCGGGTACCCGGTAGCCGGCGCCGAGGCCGAGATCGAGGCGTCCACCGCTGATGATGTCCACCACGGCGGCCTGTTCGGCGATCTCGACCGCCGAGTGCAACGGAGCGATCAGGATGCCGGTGCCGATGCGTACCCGGCTCGTGCGTGCCGCGATGGCCGCGGCGAACGTGAGCGGCTGCGGGAGGTAGCCGTCATCGAACAGGTGGTGTTCGGTCACCCAGATCGAGTCCGCGCCCAGACGCTCCGCCTCCTGGCACATCTCCAGGGTGAAGCCGTACAGGCGGGACGGGTCCTGGCGGCGGTCCGGCGGGTTGCGGAGGTCGAAGTAGAGGCCAACCTGCATGCTTCTCAGTCCCCTTCGTCCGGACGGTGCCGGCGTGCCGTAGACCTCGCCACCACGCGAGTGAATAAGGTAGACAATACAGATGAAGCATCTTCGTGTCCTGGAGTGCGCCGGGTCGCGGCGCGCTACCCGCCGGTCGCCCTGGGAGGCCCTGTGAAGATCGATAAAACGCTTCCGAAGGACATCGACAGTGTCAGGGCGAACGCGCAGGAGACGGAGACCGCCGGGTACGACGGCCTGTGGATAGGCGAGACGCAGCATGATCCCTTCCTGTTGTCGCTGCACGCGTCCGACGCCACACAGAACATGACGGTCGGCACCTCCATCGCGATCGCCTTCGCCCGGACCCCGATGACAGTGGCCAACGTGGGTTTCGACCTGGCCCGCTACTCCCGTGGCCGGTTCATCCTGGGCCTGGGCTCCCAGGTCAAGCCGCACATCGAGCGGCGCTTCTCGATGCCCTGGTCGCAACCGGCGGCGCGCATGCGCGAGTTCGTGCTCGCCCTGCACGCGATCTGGGACACCTGGCAGAACGGGACACCGCTGTCGTTCGAGGGTGAGTTCTACACGCACACCCTCATGACTCCGTTCTTCTCCCCCGCGGCGCACGAGTGGGGTCCGCCGCCGGTGTACCTGGCGGCGGTCGGCGAGAAGATGACCGAAGTGGCCGCCGAGGTGGCGGACGGTATCTTCCTCCACCCGTTCTCGACGCCGCGCTACCTGCGCGAGGTCACCCTGCCCGCGCTCGAGCGCGGCCGGGCGAAGGTCGGCCGTACCCTGTCGGACTTCGTGCTGGCCGGGCCCGCGTTCGCGACCGTGGGCCGCAACGAGGCCGAGCTCGCCACGGCGATCGCCGGCACGAAGAAGCAGATCGCCTTCTACGCCTCGACCCCGGCGTACCGGGGGGTCCTCGACCTGCACGGCTGGGGCGACCTGCAGGTCGAGCTCACCCGGATGACCAAGCAGAACCGCTGGTCGGAGATGGGCGACCTCATCGACGACGAGATCCTGCGGACCTTTTCCATCGTCGGGTCGCCCGCGGAGGTCGGCAAGGGCCTGCGGGAGCGGTACGGCGACGTTTCCACCCGCATCACCTTCTACGCGACCTATGAGAGCGACCCGGCCATCTGGCCGGAGGTTCTCGACGCCGTCCGTAGTTGATTCGCAGCCGATACGAGCCGGTTGGCTGATTCGACCGCAGGGACGAGGAATCCCGCCGATCAGGGAGAGAAATGAGCATTCTGGACGGCAAGGTGGCCATCGTGACCGGGGCGGGTCGTGGCCTCGGTCGGGCACACGCGCTGTTGCTCGCGCAGCAGGGAGCCCGGATAGTCGTCAACGACCCCGGGGTGGCCTGGGACGGTGCGGGCAAGGACGAGGGACGGCCCGCACAGCAGGTCGTCGACGAGATCGTTGCCTTGGGTGGCGAGGCGGTCGCGAACTTCGACAGCGTCGCCGATTGGAAGGGAGCCGACGGGCTGGTCCAGCAGGCCGTTGACACCTTCGGCGGGCTCGACATCCTCGTCAACAACGCCGGGTTCGTCCGGGACAAGATGTTCTTCAACCTCGACGAGGACGACTGGGACTCCGTCATCGAGGTGCATCTCAAGGGCCATTTCGCGCCGGCCCGTTTCGCGGCTCGCTACTGGCGGGCACGGTCGAAGGCCGGTGAGGACATCTACGGACGAATCATCAACACCGTCAGCGAGTCCGGCCTGGTCGGCAACTTCGGCCAGGCGAACTATGCGGCCGCGAAGGCCGGGATCACCGCGCTCACCGTCGTCATCGCCCGCGAGCTGGCCCGGATCGGCGTGACGTCCAACGCGATCGCGCCCCGAGCGCGTACCCGGATGACGACCCAGACCTTCGCCGGTTACGGCCAGGTGGAGGAGGGCAAGTTCGACAACCGGGCCCCGGAGAACATCAGCCCGCTCGTCGGGTGGCTCGCGAGCCCGGCCGCGGCCGACATCACCGGCCAGGTCTTCCACGTCTACGGCTCGGTGGTGTCGGTGTTTCGAGGCTGGGAGATCGCCGAGACCATCGATGCCGGCGAACGGGCCTGGACGACCGAGGAGCTGGTGACCGAAGGGCCGCGACTGTTCGCGAACCACGACCGCGGGCTGCCGCCGAACCTGCCGGGCGTGGCCTCGAAGGAGTGAACTTCTGGCCTGCCATCCGTCCCACCCCACCGGGACGGATGGCAGGCCCGGATCGACGCTCTCAGGCACCCGCTGGCTGAGTCTGAACCGACCGAGTCTGAACCGAGAAGGAGTTCGCGTGTCGGACGACCTGATTCTCTGCGAGACGGACGGCGACGGCGTCGCGACTGTGACGTTCAACCGGCCGGACCGCCGCAACGGCTGGTCACCCGAGCTGGAGGCGGCCTACTTCGGGCAGCTCGACCGGCTGGACCGCGATCCGGACGTCCGTGTGGTCGTGCTCACCGGCGCGGGGACCACCTTCTGCCCTGGGATGGACGCGAGCCGCCTCAACGAGAAGGCCGGCAAGGGGCTCGACCTGTCGGGACGACCGCCGCAGTACCGCCCGCGGACCCTGCGTAAGCCGCTGATCGCCGCGATCAACGGGGCGTGCGCCGGTATCGGGCTGGTGCAGGCGCTCATGTGCGACGTCCGCTTCGCCGCCCGCGGCGCGAAGTTCTCCACGGCGTTCGCCCGCCGCGGCCTGGCCGCCGAGTACGGCCTGAGCTGGGTCCTGCCGCGTTACGTCGGCCTGGAGAACGCGCTCGACCTCCTGCTGTCGGCCCGGACGTTCGACGCGGACGAGGCCCACCGGCTCGGGCTGGTCAGCCGGGTGGTCGAACGCGACGACGTGCTCGCGCAGGCGCAGGCATACGCGGGCGACCTGGCCCGCAACTGTGCGCCGACCGCGCTGGCGGCCATCCGCCACCAGGTCTACGGCGACCTCGAGGTCGGCTTGGACGAGGCGCTACGCAGGTCTTTCCAGGTGATGGTGGCGACCAACGGGGCGGCCGACTTCGTGGAGGGCATGCGTAGCTTCATCGAGCGTCGACCGCCGCGCTTCGCCGCGCTGGCCGACGACTTCGACGCCGGTGCACTGACCGGTGCTCCCGTGCCCGGTGGCCACCTGGCAGCCGACGACGTCCTCGGCTGAGCGCGACCGAGGTTAGGGCTTCCCCGGGCTCGCCGGTCGGCCGCCGTCCGGGGCTCCGGGGCTCCGGGACTGATGATGGGAACGCTGTGGATGGGGGAGCGCGGATAGCAGGTGGTCCGGCACGAAGAGCTTTAGGGAGGTCCGGCAACGAGTCGACTTGCATACCCGGCCTCTACCAGCGCCTGGTAGGCCGCGTGTACTTCGGGCGGGATCGTCTGGGGGATGGCGAAGCCGCGGTCGGCGTAGACCCAGATGCGCTGGGTATCGCCCACCAGCATCGACACGACCCGGCTGACGTTCTCCGATGGTCGCCACGTAGTCGTCCAGTGTGAGTGGCAGAGAGGCGCATTGGACGGTGACCTCCGGCCAGAGCTTGCGGCAGGTGGCGTACGTTTGCCGCTGCTGGTAGGGCCGAGAGATCAGGATGGCTGATCGGACTGTATGGCCCTGGTTGCGTAGGAGATCGCGGGCCAAGGTGATGTTCTCACCGGTGTTGCGTGCCTGCGGCTCGACCAGGATGGCGGCATCCGGGACGCCGAGGGCCAGTGCGTGCTCGCGATAGTGGACCGCCTCACCTCGAGGGAGCACGGCAATAGTGGTGGGCGCGTTCGCGCCGGTGAAGACGATGCGCGGGTACAGCCCTCGCCGGTAAAGAATCGCTGCGCAGGTGGCTACGGCAAGATCGTGGCTACCTAGTCCAATGCCCACATCGGTGGGCCGCAGCTCGTGGCGCAGGTCGTGGTAGTCCCATAGGACCTGCACTGAGTCGCGGATGGCGGCAGGGATGGCGGCAGGCCGTTCGCCGCTGGTCATGACGCCGGCCGGGCCTGGTAGAGGACCGCGTTGACGATCTCCCGCAGGTCGTAGTGGCCCTCGTGCCCGCTGACCGAGGGGTGCCGGGCCTTCCCGGCGGTCAGGACCGGGCGGATCAGCTCCCACACCTCGTCGGACAGATCACTGGGATACGGCTTCCGGGTCTCCATGCTTTCCAGCGGAACGCATCCCGACAGAACCGCATCCCGACAGAACCGGCACCACCTCGCAACCAGCTCGGGGCAGGCATCAAGTCGTAGCCTCCCATCAAAGCCTCAACAACTCACAGAACCTCCTCTGGCGACTCCCGAAGACAACTACATCAACCGCAGAAGAGCAGCTCACAGGGGGCGGAAGGCCAAATCGGGTGGCTGCCGATCCTGCTGGTCCGGATGAGCCCAGACCTGGCCATGGGCGACGAGCTGTTGAAGAAGACGGGTGCGGCGAACCTGTTCACCGTGTTCGGGGAGCCGGACATCGAGATCGAGCACACGCCCGACGGGCTCGTGGTCGATATCCGTGGCATCGACGTGTACGACAAGATCAGCGTCTGGTTTTCCGTTGGCGGGGAGCGGAAACTGCGGGGATGAGAACAGCGATCACAGCTACGGCGGCGAGGGCCCAGAACGCCGGATCTTTTCTGTGCGATGAGGGGGTCAGGGCTGCGGACAGCGCTGCGATCCCGTTGATGCCTGCTGCGGCGCCGATGTTCCGCAGCATTGTCGCGGAGGATGTCGCGATGCCCAGCCGCTCTGGCGGAGCCTGATCCTGCAGCAGTGCGAGGGTAGCGGCGGTGACCATGCCGGTACCGAGGCCGGCTGTTGCTCCCGCGAGCCACGGTAGCGTCCCAGTGGCGCTGCATACCGCGCTCAGCAGGAGTGCTGTCGCTCCGAGGATCAGTGGGAGTCGGTAGCCGTACCTGGTCAGGACTCCACCAGCGACTGCACTGCCGAGTACCCAGCCGATCGCGGAGAGCCCGACAATGAAGGCGATCTTTGTGGTTGATGCGCCGAGTGCGGCAAGCTGGACAGGGAGCACTGTCATCGTTGCATACATCACAACGCATGCCCCGATGGTGGCGATCGCCGCGGCCCCAGAGGGGGTTGGGGCGAAGACGTCCCGGGGTAGCAGGTCACCACCGACCCTGCGGAGCAGGGGCAGCATCGCCAAACCTGCCGCTATGCCCACGTATCCGGCGGCCGTACCCAGCCCCAGCGAGCTGCTCTGCATGCCGATGAGGATCAGCGCGGTGCCACCCGTGATCAGGAGGTACTCGACGGTGGGGAATCGGTGGAGTGGCCGCTGTCTATCCCCGGCTGCTGGCTTTGGGGGCAGGGCGACTGCTATCCCGATGATGACCAGCAGACACAGCGGGACATTGACGAAGAACACCCATCGCCAGCCCCATGCCGCAGTGATCGATGCGCCGGCCGGCGGGCCGACTACTGCGGCTATCCCCCACACGGTGCTGAGCAGGCTTTGTGCGGCGGGCCGCCGTTGTGGGCCGTAGAGGCGTCCAATGATCACATAGCTGGAGACGACGAGAGCGCCTGCGGCCAGACCGTGCAGCATGCGTGCCATCACAAGTGTCCTGAAGGAGCCGGCGAAGCCCGCGAGCAGGGATGCCGTGAGAAAGACCAGTGTTGCGCTCACGGCGGCCACACGATCATCGAGTCGATCCGCGGCCCATCCGGCGAGAGGTGTCCCGGCAACCTGGGCCAGCATGAACCCTGATACCAACCATGCGTATCCGCCGCCGCTTCTGCCTCCGACGTCCGCGACGACGTTGGGTAGCACTGTGCCCATGATGGTGGCGTCCATCGCTGCCAGCAGCAGTGCAAGCACTGCTGCTGGCACGACGAGGGCCGGGATCGCGTCCCGTCGCTGTGTGGCCTGCAGAGGCGGGGCGAATACGGTCTCCGGAGCCGAGGACGTCACTGCGTACCCATGAGCATGCCCGGTAGTGCTGCGGAGAGCGTGGGGGTATCCGGACCATGCACGTTGTCTACACCGGAAAATGCGCTGATCAGTCCGCGCAGCTCTGCGTCGAGTACCTCGTCTGCGGTGTGTAGAGCACCGTCTTCGGTGAAGATCCTCTCTGCGAATGTGCGCGTCAGTTGAAGCTGGACAGCGGCTGCTGGGTTGTCGGTGACGAAGTCAACGCCGAGGAGTAGTTCCGTCGTCTGCTGGAACGATTGTGCGAGGCGGCGGTTGAGCTCCTCGATCTGCCGAACAAGCTGCCGTACCCGGCTCTGCTGCCGGATGGTGAGCGCCGGATACAGAGATTTCATCGCCACATGGTCAATCTTTATATGTCGCGCTTCGTCTAAGCCGTGGGTGTGCAGCAGCCGTGTGAAAAAGCGGGCGCGGTGGGGGTCGAGAGCGTCAGCGCGGTGCTCGAAGATGGTGATCACGGATTCGCCTACATAAGCCGAGCAGCACAGCGCGACAAGTTTGACATAGGGGTGGTCGTCAGTGCGGAAGACGTCGAACCGTTCGTTGAAAAGGGCTTTATCGACGCGTGCTTCGCTGCCGGCCAGCATGCGCACGTATCGGTAGAAGGTGTTGGCATGCTGGATCTCCTCGGCGGCGAAGCATGAGAGCGCGTGGTGGAGATCATGGCCGACGTTGACGGGGTCGGGAAGGTCGTGGAGCTCGCCTATCGTCAGGGCAATGACCGCGCTGACGTGCCGCTCTATCTCGGCGAGCTGGGCGAGTTCCTTGGTGACGTAGGCGACGGCCTGCGTCTCGTGATCCAGCTCACCGTAGACAACCTCGGAGAGAAAGGCTAGCTCCGACGGGGTGCTCGCCTCCGACCAGTCGAAGGCGTTGGGATGGAACGTGCGGACATGTGCCAGCCGGGTCACCGAGGCCAGCTCAGCCCGGATAGCGGACGCGATGTCGGAGAAGCGGTTAGGAGTGGTCACGTTCGTACTCCTTGTAGCCGTCCTCGATGCCGATCGAGATATCTCGGATACGCACCCACTCGCGGGCGACAAAATCGCTGTCCCGCAACTTTTCGATGAAGTAGTAGTAGGTCTGCATGTCATTCGTCTCGACCAGTAGGAAGTCCGAGAATCCGGTAGCAAATGCCTCCGCATCGAAGTGCCGGACCGACATCTTCTCAACGAACGGGCCTACAATCTCCTTCTGGAAGATCTGCTCGTTTGCGGTGCGTTCGTCTCGGTTTAGTCGTAGCCAGGACGGGGTGAACTCGTAGCGGATGACAATCCCGTACTTCACGATGATCAGCTCCTTGCGTAGCTTTGAGAAACCAGGATGGCGCGGTCGAAGTCGGTGACTACCCGGCGGCCATGCATGACCCGCGAATTGTCGATCAGGACGATGTCGCCGTCCTGCCACTGCACTTCTTCGGTTACGGCTTCGGTGAGGGCGGTGTATTCGGTCACGATGTCAGCGGGTAATGTCGAGCCATCGGAGAACCGAATGTCCGGAGCCTCGTAGTTGAACGACGGGCCGAGAATACTGTTGGCCCAAGCGGTACGGGTCGACCACTTGGTGGGGTGAGCGGCGTAGGCCTGGTACTCGTAGTGCAGGCTGCCATCCGACAATTCAGTAAACGTGACGTGCGCGCCGTCGTTGGCATGGGCGTACAGGTCGGTGACGGAAACTTCCTCCGCGCTGCGGCCGTTCCCGATCATGAAGGCTGCCAGCCGCCGCCACAGCTCGGCGGGGACCTTGCGGGAGTAGCGGACTGGCTGGGCGGTGAAGAGCGTCCTGGCTCGTTCCGACAGCGCGTCCCATACCCGGCGACCGTCACAGATCGTGGTCCGCGAGCCGGACCTGGCCGCCTTGACGCAGTAGAACCAGAGCAGGTCGGGGGCGAACGGCGTCGCCCCGTTCTCCAGGTGCAGGCCAATCGGGTCGTGGCCGGAGTCGACCTTCTGCACGGCGGTGCTATGGAAGACGCGGGCCGGATCCAACGTGGTGCGCGAGCTGTAGCACTGGACAAGAGCGGCGAAACCCTCGACGGAGGGCTGGAAACCGCGGACGAGGATGTGCCCGGCACGAACCAGCCGCTCGTCGAGGCCCGCCTTGAAAAGTTCCCGGAAGTCGGCTTTGCTCGAAGACGGTGTGATCATCAGTCCGTCGCCACTCCCGATGGGAGACAGACGCATGCTCGTTTGGGTAAGTGTCATGTCACTCCCTCGCGTACTCGACGTTTTCAAATAGCGTGGGCGTATACGGGACGGACGATTTCGTCGAAGATGAGCTCGCGCTTCGGCCGTCCCGTCACGGTGAAATAATGTTCCCGAAATTCCTGACCGTCCGGGATCACGATGAAGCGCTCAGGGCGGTCGGTCTCGGCAAGCTGCTGTTCGGCATAGTCGTATGCCTGTCGCTCCGCCGCACTGATCGTCGAGGTGTCGCCGTCGGCCGTGACCAGCACAGCCGTGAGGTACTCCATGCCTTCACCGAAGACGACAGCGTCGACGACAGCGGAGCAGGTGCGCAAGCGGCCTTCCACCCACTCCGGTGAAACATTCCGCCCATGACCGGTAATGATCATATTTTTCAGTCGGCCGAGGATGCGGATGTACCCGTCGCTGTCGATCTCGGCGCGGTCTCCTGTATGCAGCCAGCCGTCCTCGTCCACCGGGCGGCTGGTCGGATCTTCCACCGTGTAGCCGGCGAACAGCGAGCTGGATTTCACCAGCAGTTCACCATCGTCGGAGAGCGTCACCGAACAGTGCGGCAGCGGTCTACCCACGGTGCCCGGACGCCAGTAGTCCGGAGTGTTCCAGGAGACCACCGAGCTGTTCTCCGACAGGCCGTAGCCCTCGTGCACCCGCAGGCCGGCGCGGTCCAGCCGGAGCAAGGCATTCACATCGACCGGCGCTCCACCCGCCATCAGAAACGGCCGCCGACCGACTCCGACGAGGTCCTCGGCGGTCGAACTCCGCACGGCCTTGTCTAGGGCGCTTACAGCGGCCGGGGGCAGCACTGTGGCAGTAGGGCGGGCGGCCCCCGCAGCCAGGTGAGGACATCACCTGCCCGGGATCGGGCGGTTCCTAACAGCGCCGTGGACTTCGGCAACAAGATCATCCGACCGCCGCTGGTAATCGGCATATACACAGCAGTGATCTGCTCGATGAGCAGGCTGAACGGTACCAGCGACAGGTATCGGTCGTAGACCCCTGCGGGAGAGACCGCGTGCAACGACTCCACCAGGGTGTTCAGCGCACCAGATCGGATCTTGACCCCTTTGGGGATACCCGTTGTGCCCGACGTATGAATGATTTTGATGATGTGGTCGTCGGTTGCGTCGATATCGGGTTCATGGCCGTCTCGTCGGTTGCTCTGCCGGACCGCGTCCCAATCGTGTGGGGAGGAGACCGGTATCACGGCAACCGCATCTGCCAGCCCCCACTCCCGCAGTTTACGGATGCCGCCGGGGTCAGCCAGGCAGACCTGCGTCTCGCGCAGGAGCGAGGTGGCCTGCTCGCCGGAGAAGGCGAGAGGTACCGGTACTTCCACAAAACCGCCGAGAAGCAGAGCAAGGTCTGCCGCGACCCATCCGGGCCCGTTATCCGCAACCAGGCCAACCGGGGTGCCGGCCGGCAAACCGTGCTCGGCGAGCACGCGGCGGATCTGGCTGCTCCATTTGCGCACCTGCGCGTACGTCAGCGTTTCGGCGACCGATCCGTCGGCTGCGAGCCGTTCGATGAGAACCTTGTCCTGGTGCCCGGGTGCGTGCAGATTCTCCTGAACGGCTTTCATCGAGCCCCTGCCTCCTCGACAAGTGTTGGAGTCTCCCAACCCCAGGACACGGCCAGGC
>NZ_CAKKTK010000061.1:0-6293 GCF_920656135.1 Frankia sp. Cppng1_Ct_nod
ATGGTGGTCGAAGCCGGACGGGCCCTGGTACTGGCATTCAACAAGTGGGACCTGCTGGACACCGACCGCCGGCTCACTCTGGAACGTGAGATTGTCCGGGATCTGGGCCGGGTGGCCTGGGCGCCGCGGGTGAACGTGTCGGCGCTGACCGGCCGTGCGGTGGACCGGCTGGCACCGGCTTTGCGGACCTCGCTGGACTCGTGGGGGTCGCGTATCCCCACCGGGCAGCTCAACACCTGGTTGGGGGAGGTCGTGGCGGCCACGCCTCCGCCGTCGCGGGGCGGACGCCTGCCCCGGGTATTGTTCGCGACCCAGGCCGGTGTGCGGCCACCCCGGTTTGTGATCTTCTCGACGGGCTTCCTGGAGCCGGCGTACCGCCGCTTCCTGGAGCGCAGGCTCCGGGAGGACTTCGGCTTCCCCGGCACCCCGATCGACATCTCGATCCGGGTCCGTGAGCGGGGCGACAAACGTCACTGACGGGGAGCCGACCTGCTCGACCCGAGCCAGGCCGGAGCGGAACCCCGCCCGGCCTGGTCCCCAGCTGGTCCCCAGCTGCGGGTGGTCTGATCCCGGACCGGTCCGGGGAAGATCGCCGAAAAGGGCTGCTGGCCAGGTATTTCTACCGGCCGGCAGCCCTTCTGATATCGGTCGGGACGACAGGATTTGAACCTGCGACCCCCAGACCCCCAGTCTGGTGCGCTACCAAGCTGCGCCACGTCCCGTACGTGGACCACGTTACCGTATGGTCTCGCCGCGGTGGCAGGCACCTCGATGATGACGCGTCCGGGACCTGGTACCGGGACCTGTTACCGGAACCTGGACCGGCTCAGGGTTTGTGCGGGGGTGGGTGGACGCCGGCCGGGGCCGGTTCGGGCCGGACGGCGGCGTCCACCCGGGTCGGGGGTCTGGATGCGCCGGGGGCCGCCCGGTGCATCCAGACCCGTTCGTCACTGCGTCGCGCGGTTCCGGCGACGGGTGACCAGGCCGGCTCCGAGCATCGCAGCACCGATTCCGGCGCCGGCGACGGGAGTGACCGGGAACGACGTGGCCATGCCACCGCCGCCCGCGGACACACCACCGAGCGGGGTCGGGTCCTTGGACTTGTCCTCGGAGCCCTTGCCGTCCTTGGACCACTGGCTCGGGTCCTTGGACTTGTCCTCGGAGCCCTTGCCGTCGGTGGACCACTGGCTCGGGTCCTTGGACTTGTCCTCGGAGCCCTTGCCGTCCTTGGACTTGTCCTCGGAGCCCTTGCTGTCGGTGGACCACTGGCCCGGGTCCTTGGACTTGTCCTCGGAGCCCTTGCTGTCGGTGGACCACTGGCTCGGGTCCTTGGACTTGTCCTCGGAGCCCTTGCCGTCGGTGGACCACTGGCTCGGGTCCTTGGACTTGTCCTCGGAGCCCTTGCCGTCCTTGGACTTGTCCTCGGAGCCCTTGCTGTCGGTGGACCACTGGCCCGGGTCCTTGGCGGCCGCGGTCGGGTCTGCGGCGGCCGCGGTCGGGTCCGCGGCGGCCGCGGTCGGAGCCCACGTGTTGCTGTCCGCAGCAAATGCCGATGCGGGGTTAAAACCCACGAAGAACGCGGTGGCGGCGGACATCGCCAGCATCACCACGCCCCGGCCGATTCTGTGCGTCATGACCTTCCTCTTCTCCTGTGTCGCAGCGGTACGGTTACCGCGAGTGACACAGTAGCCATTTGATGTTCTGGGGAAAGGCATGGGACGCGTTATGGCCGCGAGGATGTCGAAAGTCTTCTTGCCGTCACGGTGGTTGGTTCTGATCGGGCTGCTCCTGATAGGAGTGAGCGGCCAACGACTTGCTTCGTCCGAGTTTGGCCGGCCATCCGGCATTCCTGCCGAGGTCGTCCCGGCGGGTGTCGGTGCCGTATTGCAACCATCGGTCGGTGCCTCCGGAACCGCAACCGGGACAGCTGGTATGGCGGACAACCGACCAACCTTTCTGCGTATTCCGGGATTGGGTGTGGCCGCGGCGGTAGGGCCGGTCGGGCTCAATGCGGACGGAACCCTCGAGGTGCCGCTGTCCTGGGGTCAGGTCGGCTGGTACGAATATGGTCCGAGTCCCGGAGAGGTCGGTGCCGCGGTGCTTGTCGGTCATTATGACTCGACTACCGGCCCGGCCGTCTTCTACCGGATCGGCAAACTCAAACAATCGGACATCATCGACGTCAACTCCACGAATGGAACGGTGGTTCGCTTTACGGTGGACCGACTTCAGGAGGTCTCGAAGAATGCGTTTCCGGAAACCGATGTATACGGTAAGGTAGATCGTCCGGAACTGCGGCTCATCACCTGCGGGGGGGATTTCGACAAGAAGACCCATCACTACCTGGACAATGTGATCGTCTACGCGCACGTCATTTCGGGGTCGACTCCGGTTCGGTGACCGTTGTCCGCCGTCGCGGCGCCGGTCGGGAATCGGACATGACGCAACCGGTCCGTTCCACCCGCGCGCCATGTTCCCGGCGTTACCCTGCGCTCAGGGCACAGACCCTGCACTCACCCAGAACGTCACCTGAGCGCCGGGGAGGCAGCCATGAGCGTCCCGGTGCCACCGGCCGGCCGCACCGCCGGTCTCCGGCGGAGGCTCGCCATGCCGCGGGCGGCGACGCATCTGCCGGCCATGCCGCTGGCCGCGTTTGCCGTCGCCGTGCTGGTCCTGGCCGGCTGCGGTACCGGAGGCCGGGCACATTCGGACGCGGGGCGGCCATCCGGGGCGAACGGGACCGCGATCCCGACCGACCTGCCCGGGGTACCTGCGATCTCCGGGTCTGCGCCGCAGGGAACCAGCGCGGGCACCGCGACCATCCCCTACCAGCCGCTGTGGCCTTTTGCCTCCGTCGCGGACGCACGGGCGTGGCAGGCAGGCAACCGCTCGGGCGGTGCTGAGGCGTGGCGGCTGGACCCGGCCGCGACCGCCCTGTCGTTCGCGCGTGACTTCCTCGGCTTCGGCGAGGTCGATCGGGCGCTCGGGCGCAGGGTGACCGGCGACGACGCCCACGTCGAGGTCGGCTACCCGACCGAGGGCACGCGCACGGGAGTCGCGGCTGTCGTTCACCTCATCCGGTTCGGATCCGGCAATGACGCTCCCTGGGAGGCCGTCGGCACCGACGACACCACCCTCTCGCTCTCCCTGCCGGCGTATGCGTCCACGGTGCGGGGGCCGACGGCGGTCGGCGGGCGCATCAGCGGTGTCGACGAAAGCATCCGGGTGCAGGTGCGCGCGACGTCCGGAAGCAACGTCGGGCAGATCGTCGGCGAGTCCTGCTGCCAGCCCGCGGGCGGGGACAACTCGACGTGGACAGCAAGCGTGAACCTCACCGACGGCCAGCCCGGCCAGGGCCTCGTCGTGATCGCATCCACCGGTGGCCACCTGCGCAGCGTCGAGCGCTTCGCCGTCACCGGCATCCGCCTCGCGGGATGACCCCGGATCACGGCTTCGCGAGTCGGGGTCATCCGCTCAGGAGGACTGCTCGGCCAGGACGACGTCGACGGTCAGCTCACCTGCGTCCCGGGCGAAGGTGAGATCCATGACGCTACCGGCGTTGCGTAGATCGGCAGAGGCGGCCTCGACCAGGGTCACCAGGTCGGCGTCCCCGCTGACCCGGGCGGAGGCCACTTCGGCTTTCATCGAGACCTTGGCAGCCGACTTCGACCGCCGGATCGCCGTGAGCGCCGTGCTGACCGCCTCGAGTTGACGAGGGTCCCCGCCGTCGGCGACTTTGCGCAGCTCACTCGCCTCCGGCCACCGGGCGCGGTGCACCGATCCGGCCTTCCACCACGACCAGACCTCCTCGGTGACGAACGGCAGGAACGGCGCGAACAGCGAGAGAACCGTGGACAGCGCGATCGCGAGGGTGGCCCGCGCGGATGCCGAACCCGTAGCGCCGAACGAACCGTACGCCCGTCCCTTGACCAGTTCGACGTAGTCGTCGCAGAACCGCCAGAAGAACGACTCGGTCAGTTCCAGGGCGCGGGTGTAGTCGTACCCGTCCAATGCCACCGATGCCGCGTCCACCACGTCCGCGAGCGCGGCCAACAGCGCCCGGTCGAGTGGTTCGACGACCGAGCCAGCTTCCTCGACCGCGCCGAGGCCGAGGGTGAAACGGCTCGCGTTGAGCAGCTTGATAGCGAGTCGGCGTCCGATTTTCATCTGGCCGACGTCGAAAGCGGTGTCCGTTCCCGGTCGGCCGGACGCGGCCCAGTAGCGCACCGCGTCCGAACCGTGTTGCTCAAGCAGGTCCAGCGGGGTGACGACGTTTCCCTTGGACTTCGACATCTTCTTGCGGTCCGGGTCGAGAATCCACCCGGAAATGGCCGCATTGGTCCACGGCAATGTGCCGAACTCGGCGTGGCTGCGCAGCACGGTCGAAAACAGCCAGGTTCGGATGATCTCATGTGCCTGCGGGCGCAGATCCATCGGGAAGACCCGGGAGAACAGGTCGTCGTCACTGCCCCAGCCGGCTGCGATCTGCGGGGTGAGCGACGATGTCGCCCAGGTGTCCATCACGTCGGGGTCGGCGGCGAAACCGCCGGGGATTCCACGCTGTTCGGCGGTGAATCCGGGTGCTGTGTCGCTGGACGGGTCGACCGGGAGTGCTGCCTCGTCCGCGACGATCGGCTGGTCGTAACGTGGCACGCCGTCGGAGTCCAGCGGGTACCAGACCGGGAACGGAACCCCGAAGAAACGCTGTCTGCTGATCAGCCAGTCTCCGGTGAGTCCGTCGACCCAGTTCTCGTAGCGGATCCGCATGTGCGCGGGATGCCAGTGCAGTTCGGTGCCGCGGGCACGCAGCGCCGCTCGCAGGGTTTCATCGCGTCCGCCGTTGCGGATGTACCACTGGCGGGTCGTGACGATCTCCAGCGGCCGGTCACCCTTTTCGTAGAACTTCACCGGATGGTTGATCGGACGCGGGTCACCCAGCAGTGCCCCGCTTTCGCGCAGCAATGCGACGATCTGCTCGCGGGCGCTGTGGGCGGTACGCCCGCCAAGTTCCGCGTAACAAGCCCGGCCCGCCTGCGAGGTGACCGCCTCCGGCGGGTCGGGCAGCAGCCGGCCGTCCCGGCCGATCACCGCACGGGTGGGCAGACGCAGCTCCCGCCACCAGATGACGTCGGTCAGGTCACCGAAGGTACAGATCATCGCGATGCCGGACCCCTTGTCGGGGTCGGCGAGCCGGTGCGCCAGCACCGGCACCTCGACGTCGAACAGGGGAGTGCGCACCGCCGAGCCGAACAGCGGCTGGTACCGCTCGTCGTCGGGGTGCGCGACCAGGGCGACGCAGGCCGCCAGCAGCTCCGGCCGGGTGGTCTCGACAACCACGTTCCCCGGGCCGTCGTTCCCCGGGCCGTCGTTTCCCGGGCCGTCGACACGGGTGAACGCGAGCGTGTGGTAGGCGCCGGGGCGGTCCCGGTCCTCGAGCTCGGCCTGCGCGACCGCCGTCCGAAACGTCACGTCCCACAGGGTCGGCGCCTGCGCGAGGTACGCCTCGCCACGGGCGAGGTTGCGTAGGAACGCCCGCTGCGCGACCGCCCGGGACCGGGCGTCGATAGTCGCGTAGGTCATCGACCAGTCCACGGACAGACCGAGCCGTCGCCACAGCTGCTCGTAGACCTTCTCGTCCTCGATCGTCAGCTTCTCGCACAACTCCACGAAGTTGCGGCGACTGACCGGGATCTGTTCCTTACCGGGTTTGTCCGGCGGGGTGAGGTCCGGGTCATAGGGAAGCGACGGGTCGCAGCGGATACCGAAGTAGTTCTGCACGCGCCGCTCGGTCGGCAGGCCGTTGTCGTCGAACCCCATCGGGTAGAAGACCTCACGGCCGCGCATCCGCTGGTAGCGCGCGATGATGTCGGTGTGCGTGTAGGAGAAGACGTGGCCTACGTGCAGGGAGCCCGAGACGGTCGGTGGGGGGGTGTCGATGGCGTACACCCGGGCCCGGTCCGCGGTGCGGTCGAACCGGTAGGTCGCCTGCTCCTGCCATACGGTCGACCACCGCGTCTCGACGCCGTCGAGAGTCGGCCGGTCCGGAACGGACCGGCCCTGCTGGTCCGGGTCCTGCTGGTTCCTGCCTTCTTCTGTCACCACAGGTAACGATCCTACGGGCCGGGCGGCGGGTGCTTCGGGCGGCCCGCCATCGGCGCGCGGCGGGCCTGTCCACCAGGCCACGGCGACCGCCTTGGCAGGATGGACCCGTGTCCGACACCGCGCGGCCCGCCGCCGCACCGACCGCCCCCACACCGACGTCCGACCGTCCGCAACCCGGGGATCTCCTTGCG
>NZ_CAKKTK010000061.1:7040-30639 GCF_920656135.1 Frankia sp. Cppng1_Ct_nod
CTCGCGCTCGGCGTCGCACGGGAGGCCGGGGACCTGCTGGTGCGGGGACGGGCCGGTCAGGTGGCGGCCGAGTCGACCAAGTCGTCCCCCACCGACGTCGTCACCGCGCTCGACCGGGCGTCCGAGGAGCTGGTCGGACGCCGGCTGCGCGAGGCACGTCCGGGCGACGGCATCCTCGGCGAGGAGGGAGCCGACGACGCCGGCACCAGCGGGGTGCGCTGGATCGTCGACCCGTTGGACGGCACGGTGAACTTCCTCTACAACCTGCCGAACTGGGCGGTGTCGATCGCGGCCGAGATCGACGGCCAGGTGGTGGCCGGGGTCGTGCATGCTCCGGCGATGGGCGCCACCTACACCGCGGCGCTCGGTGACGGTTCGGCCCGTAACGGCGTGGCGCTGGCCGGTTCGGCCGTCACCGACCTGTCCGGCGCACTGGTGGCGACCGGGTTCGGCTACACGGTCGAGCGGCGGATCGCCCAGGTGGCGGTCCTGACGCGGGTCGTGCCGCGGGTGCGTGACATCCGGCGGATGGGCGCGGCCTCGCTGGACCTGTGCGCGGCCGCGGCCGGGTTGGTGGACGCCTACTACGAACGAGGTCTGCATCCCTGGGACCATGCGGCCGGCGCGCTCGTCGCGGCCGAGGCCGGGCTGCGCGTCGGTGGCCTGCACGGCCGACCACTCTCGAACGATCTTGTCATCGCGGCCCCGCAGGCACTGTTCGGCCAGCTTCACGACCTGCTCGCCGCCGACCCGCCGGCTGATCGGGAGTGATGGCGGCGGACCGGGCGGTCAACCGCCATCACTCCTGATCGGCCGGGCCGACAGGGCGGCCGGGCCGATGCGGCGGTCAGTCGATGCGGCGGAGCTCCTCGCGGTACCGCTTGCCATTGGCGGCGTACTGCGCGGCCCCGGCCGCGAAGGCGTTCTCCGCCACCGCGTCCGGACGGATCTTCGCAGGCACCCCGATGGCCAGCGCCCGCGGGGGGACCTCCACGTTGTTGCCGACCAGTGCCTGCGCTCCGACCAGCGCGCCGGAGCCGACCACGGCCCGGTGCAGGACGATCGCGCCGGAGCCGACCAGTGAGTTGTTCTCGACGGTGCAGCCTTCCAGGTGCGCAAGATGTCCGATGACGCAGTCGTCACCGATGACCGTGGGGAACGCGGCGGTCGCGTGCACGACCGTGCCGTCCTGCACCGAGGTCCGAGCGCCGACATGGATCTCGCCGTAGTCGCCACGCAGCACCGCGCCCGGCCAGATGGTCGACTCGGGCCCGATGGTCACCTTGCCGATCACGGTCGCGTCCGGGTGGACGTAGGCCGAGGGATCGATCTCGGGTACCCGCTCACCGAGCGCGTAGACAGCCACGGACCTCTCCTCCCGGGCGTGCCACGAGGCGGACAGCCCGCCATCATCTTGACCGACGGGCCGTCCCCCCGCCCGGGAAGCGGCCCATCCCCGCCGGTCATCCTGGTGGCCTTGGTCACCTGGATCGGCGTCCGTGCAGCATACGGATGAGCGCCCGGTAGTTCCTGATCGCGGACGGCCCGCGAAAGAACGACATCGGGTTGAACGGCGGGGCCATCTGCTGCACGGTCATCGCCTTCGGCCAGGCGAACTCGCGCAGCCCGTCCGCACCGTGCACCCGCCCGAAGCCGGAGTCCCCGACCCCGCCGAACGGCAGCCCACCGACCGCGGTGAAGACCATCACATTGTTGACCGAGACCATCCCCACCCGCAGCCCGGCGGCGATCCGGCGGCCGTGGTGGCGGGAGAACACCGAGGCACCGAGCCCAAAGGGGCCGCTGTTGGCCTTGGCCACCGCCTCGTCGGTGTCGCGGACCCGGGTCACCACCAGGGTCGGCCCGAACGTCTCCTCGGCCATCGCCGGGGCGTCGTCCGGCACGTCGACCAGCACGATCGGATCGATGAAAGGCGGGCGGACCGACTCGGGCCCGCCGACGACGGCACGCCCGCCCCGGGCAAGGGCATCCTGGACATGGCGTCGCACGGTCTCGATCTGACCGGGGGAGAGCATCGGACCGTACCCGCACGGTTCGGGTCCGCCTGCGGTGAGCCTGCGCGCCCTGGCGGTCAACTTGTCCAGGAAGGCGTCGTAGACCCGGTCGGTGACGTAGATCCGTTCGGTGCCTATGCAGGTCTGGCCGGAGTTGCCGACCCCGAGCCACAGCGCGCCGTCGACCGCCGCGTCGAGATCGGCGTCATCCGCCACGATCATCGCATCCTTGCCGCCCAGTTCCAGGACGACCGGGGTCAGCGTCGTGGCGCACTGAGCCATCACCGTCCGGCCGGTCGCGGCGGAGCCGACGAAGGACAGCTTGTCCACGCCGGCCGAGCACAGTGCGGCCCCGCTGGGCCCGAAACCGGTGACGGTCGAGAGCACCGGATGCTCCCCGACCACGGTGGTGAACGCGTCCACCACGAACCGCCCGATCGCGGGCGTCAGCTCGCTGGGCTTGTAGACCACGCAGTTACCGGCGGCAAGCGCCGACACGATGGCGCCACCCGGGGTGTAGACCGGCCAGTTCCAGGTACCGATGACACCGACCACCCCGTAGGGCCGGTAGGTCACGGACGCGGCCTGGTTCGAGGTGATCAGGCCGCGTCGGACCCGCCGGGTGCCCAGTACCCGCCCGGCGTTCGCGCTCGCCCAGGCGAGGACGTCGAGATGAGCCCCGATTTCCAGGGTGGCTTCGTCGACGGACTTGCCGTTCTCCCGGTGCACCAGGTCTGCCAGCTCGTCTAGGGACGAGTGCAGCGCCTTGCGCCAGGCGGCCAGGCGCCGCCCGCGGCCGTCGAACCCAAGCCCGTCCCACCATCGGGTGGCGGCGCGGGCGCGGGCGACGGCGTCGCGTACCTCGGTGGCACCGTCCACCGGAAACGTGGCGACCATCGCGCCGGTCGCCGGGTCGACCGAATCGAAGGTCGTCCGCGAAACCGCGGCTCGATGATCGGGTGCGGCCGGCTGTTCGGTCATGCTCACGGACAGCGGCTAGTCATGATCGTGCATGCCGGGCGGCAGCGATCCGGTTGCCTTCACCCACCCGCGGGTGGCGATCCGCTCGGCGACGAGTCGTCCGACGCCGATCGCCACCGCGGACGCCACCGCCCAGCCGATGGCGTCCGCCCAGGTCGTGTCGGGATGCGCCGGGTTGGTCGGAGGGTCCGACTTGCGGATCTTCTTGTAGACGACGGTGACGGCCTTGCTCGCCGCCGACCCGGCGGCCGCTCCCGCCGCGCCTCCGATGATCTTCCAGCCGATTTTCGAAACCGATCCTACCACTACCGCACCCCCATCACAATCCCTGGTAGCCGAGCGCTGCGCGCAGCTCGTCCGGACGCCTGCTGGACAGCACCCACACGCCGTCGGCGGTGCGCAGCCAGACACCGGTGCGTATCCACGGCCTGGTCACGGCGAACATGCCCGGAGCCAGCACGGCGCGGATGTCGGCGCACGCGGCACCGTCGCGGACGCTGTCACGGGCGACGACCTGCCCGGCCACGCTCACCGTCTCGTCGGTCACGGTCAGCCGGGGCCGCCCGAGCAGCCACAGCGCCACCTCCATCACGACGAAGAGCGAACCATAGACGGCAACGCGTATCCCGGTGGAGTCGGTGTAGACCGTGAAGTAGCTGCCGACGATGCCCGCGCACACGGCGGCCCCCAGGTGCCAGAACCGAGGCACCGTCAGCCGTTCCTCGTAGCGCATGTCGGCCAGTATCCTCCGTGCGCACCCTGCATCCATGACCGTCACTCGGGAGACCCATGACCGCAACGGACGATCTGACCGCGCACCCCCCTGGCCACGGACCTGATTCGGTGGGGGTGTTGGTGTGCCGGCTCGACCCGGACCTCCCGCTGCCGTCCTACGCGCACCCCGGCGATGCGGGCGCGGATCTCGTCGCGGCGCAGGATGTGACGCTCGCTCCCGGTGAGCGTGCGATGGTGGGGACCGGGATCGCTATCGCGTTGCCCGAGGGATACGCGGGGTTCGTGCACCCGCGCAGCGGGCTTGCGGCGCGCCACGGGGTATCCATCGTGAACGCGCCGGGTACGGTCGACGCCGGTTACCGTGGTGAGATCAAGGTTCTGCTTGTCAACACCGACCGGCGGGAGACGGTCCGTCTGCGGCGTGGCGACCGGATCGCCCAACTCGTCGTCCAGCGGGTGGATCGTGCGGCGTTCCGCGAGGTCGCGCAGCTGCCCACGACGTCGCGCGGTGCGGGTGGTTTCGGGTCGACCGGTGGTTTTTCCTGACACTGGGTATGGCGCACCGGTACCGACCGCCATTGTTTCCCGTCCTCATCTCCAAATCTTCAAGGAGTCGATCGTGACAGCACCGATCACGACAGCACCGATTGTGACGACAGAGAGTAGTCGAAGTGTTCGGCCGCGGTCGTAGGCGAGGCAGCCGCGGCCGGCGGGAGCCGCAGGAGTCGTACGACCGGGACACGACCGGCGACGAGGAGTTCGTGGTCGATCACGACGGGCCCCACGACGCCGAGCAGGCGCCACACGACCACCTGCGGAGGCTGGACCTCGGGTCGTTGCGGATCCCGGTCGTGGAGGGTGTCCAGGTGCAGTTCCAGGTTGATCAGGAGTCCGGGCAGCTGCTGACGGTGACGCTCACGGACGGACCGAGCGCGATGGAGCTGGCGGTCTTCGCCGCGCCGAAAAGCGCCGGTCTGTGGGACGAGGTGCGCGCCGAGATCGCGGAGTCCCTGCGTACGGGCCAGGGAGCGGCGGAGGAGGGCGGCGGGCCGTACGGAAGTGAGCTGCGTCTGCAGCTGCCGACCGGCACTCCGGGCGAGTTCATGCCCGGTCGGATGCTCGGGATCGACGGTCCGCGCTGGTTCCTGCGGGTTGTTCTCACGGGGCATGTCGCGCTCGATCCGGTCGGGGCTCCGCTCCTGGCGGAGGCGCTGCGTGACCTCGTGGTGGTACGTGGCGATCAGGCGATGCCCCTGCGTGATCCGTTGCCGCTGAAGCTACCGCGAGAGGTCACCGATCCGCACGATCCGCACGACCACACCGACCCGCCCGACCCGGACCCGCATCACCAGGATCCGCGCAACCAGGATCCGCGCAACCTCGGGCCCGGTGTCGAGAGGACCGCGGCACGGATGCCGGCCCCCGGCGTCCGGACCGCCGAGATCGGCTGACGGCTTCGGGATCGGGATCGGATCGAGGGTCTGAGCCGTTACGGCTCTGTGACGTTGCGGGCCGGTGGGGATGCGCGTGGGTCCCGCGGCAGGAAAGCGGACAAGTGCAGAATCCTTGAGCCTTCCACCGGGCACACTGGGCGAGGTTGTTTCGTTGCCTGGGTGTTACGTCCGGAGTCCGGCTGTTACACCCCGAGCCCGATCGGAGGGGACCGTGGGAGACCGACGCGGCTGGTGGGGGCGGGCCGTGCACCGGCTCACCGCGGACGAGCGGGAGCTGGAGGCCGAGGATCTGCAGCGGACCGTCGAAGAGGCCGGCGCCGTCCCGATGGGCGACTGCCGCGAGCGTCAGGACGTCTGTGTGGTCGGCTCGATCCGATCGGTTACCATACGGAGTCGATCGGGGTCGCCGAGTCTTGAGGCTGACATCTATGATGGCAGCGGTACAGTCACCCTGGTGTTTCTCGGCCGTAAGCACATCCCGGGCATTGAGGCGGGACGCGCGATGAAGGCATCTGGAATGATTATGAACAGGGACAATCGGACCACCATCTTCAATCCGCGATACGAGTTGCTGCCCGTGTCGTCCGCGAGCGCGTGAGCCCGCCCGCCCGCCACCAGCGCATGTCGGCGACGCCGGGTCGAAAGCCGCCGGTGTCGCTGGTCGACGCCATGGGCGGTACCCGAGGGATGATCGACAGTGCGATCCCGACGGTTGCGTTCATCGCCGTCAACGCCGAAGCCGGGCTGACCGCGGGCATCGCGTTCGCGATCGCCACGGCCATCGCCCTTGTCGTGCTGCGGGTCGTGCGTCGGGAGCCGGTGCAGCAGGCGTTCTCGGGTCTGTTCGCCGTCGGTTTCGCCGCGTTCGTCGCGTCCCGGACGCACAGCGCCGAAGGTTTCTTCCTGCCGGGCATTGCGAAGAACGCCGTCTTCGCGGTCATCGGCCTGGTGTCGCTGCTGGTGCGCCGGCCGCTCGCCGGCTATGTGATGGCGGGGATGGATGCCCGCTACGCCGGGTGGCGTGATCATGTCGACCTGCGCCGTGCCGCCGGGTGGGCGACGCTGGTCTGGATCGTGGTCTTCGGTCTCCGGTTCGCTGTCCAGGGTGTGCTCTATCTGGCTGGTGAAGCCGGCTGGCTCGCCGCTGCCAACCTCGTTCTCGGGCTTCCCCTGTTCGGCCTGGCGATCTTGGCGACCTTCGCGATCGTGCGGCGCCTGGCTCCACGTCGGCCTGTCACGCAAGCGTCCGACCCCGACCCCGACCCCGATCCCGCCACCGCCACCGCCACCGCCGTCGAGGGCACCTGACGCGGCCCGCCCAGACAACGCGGTGCCGGATTCCCCGTTCAGCCTGACGCGGTCAGTAGCGTCTCCAGCGCGCTCAGGCCGCTCGGTGAGCCGACCTCGTAGAAGGGGGTGAAGACCTCCAACCCGGCCAGCAGGCCGGAGCGTGCCAACCGTGTCAGCACGGGCGCGAGATCTGTCCGGCGGCCGGCGGGAACCTCGCGGGCGATCAGTTCCCGATCGAAGACCGACAGCCCGTAGTCGATGTGGAGCATCCGCTCCGGCCTCACCTCGGTGCTCTTGTCATAGCACTCCACTCGGCGCCCGTCGAAGACCACGTTGCTGCGATCCCCGACATCGGCGTTGTGGAACACCGTCATCAACGCGGGCGCACGGCTGGATCGGAACACCTCAGCCACCCACACATAATCGATCGGCAGATAGGAGTCTCCGTAGAGGACGAAGAACTCCTCGTCGAGCACTCCTGTATCGAAGGCGAGGCGTATCGCGCCGGCGGTACCCAGCAGACGATCGCCCTCGTGCACGTATCGGACTTCCAACGCCCAGCGGCCACCATCCCCCACATGATCCTCGAGAAGGTCCCCGAGGTAACCAGCAGAAAATACGACCCGCTCGATCCCCGCGCGGGCGAGCAGCGACAACTGCCATTCCACGAAGGGTTTTCCCGCGACCGGCAGAAGGGACTTCGGAATCTTATCCGTTGCCGGCCTCATACGTGTTCCCGATCCACCGGCCAGAACAAGACATTGCAGCATTCTCAGCTCCCTCGGTCCGCTGTGAGCGGGATACATCCTTCTTCCGCCAGCCGGAAGGGAACCTCGCGGAGCCCCACTTCTTCCATCGCCGGACGTAACCGGTCCGGATCCGCGGCGAAAAAGAGAAGAAAGCCACCACCACCCGCACCAACCAGCTTCCCGCCGAGCGCGCCGTTCGCCATTGCGTATGCGTACCAGGAATCAATGCGGGTATTTGTCATCCCGTCCGAGCGTGCCCTCTTGAGCTCCCAGTGCGCGCGCAGGGAGGCGGCGAATCCGTCGGTGTCGCACGCCTCCAGCGCCGCGACGGCACAAAGTCCGATCTCTTTTACCCGATGGAGATTATCAATCATCCGGCGGTCGCCGGCCCGGGTGCGTTCATGCTGGTCGGTCAATGTTCGCGCGGCCGACCGCGTGTAGCCGGTGAAGAACAGCAGAAGGTGGTTCTGGAGTTCCGTGATCGTCCGGGCCGGTATCGCCGGTCTGGTGGCGCGTACCCGGCCGTCCGACTCGAAACGCAGGCATATCAGACCGCCCAGGGCGGCCACGTACTGGTCCTGTTTGCCCACTGGAAGACCAAGCCGATCGATCTCGATCTCGCATGCCTGCGCGGCGAGTTCGGCGGACTCCACCGCGGCTCCCGTCCAGGTGTGGAGTGCCCGCAGTAGGCCCACCGTGAAGGCGCCGGAGGAGCCAAGGCCCGTACCCGCGGGCAGGTCGGCCATGCTGGACAGTTCGACGGGCTGACCGGCCGGATGCTGCTGCAGCGTAACTCTGGCGATCGGATGGCGTAGTGCGGCCGGGTTCGCCGCGCGTTCCTCGACCCCCGGGAAACTCAGCACGTACTCATCCGTGAGCGAGGATTTCAGGCCGACATAGACATACCGGTTGATTGCTGCGGCCAGCACCAGTCCGCCGAAACGCTCGAAGTACGAGGGAAGATCCGTTCCGCCGCCGCCGAGAGTGATCCGCAGCGGAGTTCTCGTAATAATCATCGGAGCCTGTTCCGGTGGGCGGGTACAACGCAGCCGGAACGCGCGCGGACGACCCGAACAAGGGTCACAGCACGTATCCGGCGGCGCAGGCGTCACGGTGAAACATCCGCACCGTTTCCAAGGAGAGTTCCTCCAGGTCGCGTCCAAGCAGGGGAACTTTCCGGAGGAGATCGTCGGTGAGTGTGATGATGTCACAGCCACTTTCCTCGGCCTGGACGAGGTTGTACAGTTCACGCGAGCTCGCCCACAGTAGTTCAAGGCCGTCATGCGGGGCTATCCGCATCGCCGCCGACCGCATGACGGGGACGGGGTCGCGTCCCGTGTCTGCGATCCGGCCTGCGAATATGGAGATGATTCCAAGCGCTCCCGGTACCATCGCGGCGGCGACCCTATCCACCTGCTCGAGGGAGAGCAGCGCGGTCACGTTCAGCCGTACGCCGTCCGCGGACAAGACCCGGATCAGTTCCTCGGTGCTTTCCGCCCGAGTATTCATGACGGGTATCTTCACGTAGACGTTCGGGTGCCAGGATGCGATGACCCGAGCCTGCCGCTCCATCTCCGCAAAATCGTCCGAAAAGACCTCGAATGAAACGGGCCTCCCTGCGACGTTCTCCAGGATCTTCTGTGCGAAACCCTCATAGTCGGTAATTCCGGAACGCCACATCAGCGTGGGATTGGTGGTGAAACCCTTGACGATGGGCTCGCGGGCGAGGCGCAGGATCACATCGAGATCGGCAACGTCCGCGAATATCTTCACAGTCGAAGGGGTCCCATCAGGCATTGACGTTCCCTCCCTGGTCCACCGGGCTGTCCAAAATCCACCGGACCGCCTCGGGCAACCCGCGTACCGTGATGCTGGGCTGCACCGGCCGAGTCTCGGAGTAGCCGCGGTCGACGAGGACCGTCCGGCATCCCAGTCGGTGTCCCATCTCGATGTCACGCCACCGGTCTCCCACCACGACACTGGCTGCGAGGTCGAGATCGAGCTCGTCCGCAGCGGCCAAGGCCAGGCCCGGCGCGGGTTTGCGGCACGGGCATGCGTCCGCGTCGTCGTGCGGACATACATAGATGCCCTCGACAGGAGCCACGGACCGCAGAACTGCGTGCATCCGCGCCAGTTCGCGCGGTGGCAGCGCCCCCCGGGCGACCTCCGGTTGGTTGGTGACGACGACGAGTGCGAAGCCTGCGCGGCGGAGTCGTTCGCAGACCTCCACCACCCCGGGCACGAGGATGAACTCCTCAGCGGTGAGCGGGGCGAACGGCCGTCCGGCCACGACGATGGGTTCGTTGAGAACGCCGTCCCGGTCGAGAAAGACGGCCGGGCGCGACACCGACCGGCGCGCGGCAGACAGGAGCGGTTCGGCCGTATCCGCGGAAGGCCCTGCGCCAGCCATCGCTCGGGTTACCACTACGGTCATGACGCCGCCTCCCATCTCGTGGGGCTGACCGCCAGCCGCGGGTGACTGACCAGCAGATGCCACACAACTGCGCACAGGCCCTCCGTGTGCGGGGTGACCCGGTGCGGGAACAACGGTGGAATCACCACACACACGTCCGCCTGGGTGACGGTGAAACCACCTTCGCGGCCGACGACACCGAATATCGCGGCACGCCGTTCCCTCGCCAGCTCCAGTGCCCGCACCAGGTTCGTGGAGATGCGGCGGCTCCGGTCGCCCCCACCGACCGAGAACACCAGGACACCATCGTCGGAATTCAGCCGTGAACCCCGCAACCATTCCAGGAAGGTGGTGTCCCAACCCTCGTCGTTTGTCCGCGCGGTCAGCTCCGCGACGTTGTCGGTCGGCGTGTAGGCCTCAAAAGCGCATATCTTCCGGAAATCGTTGACGGCATGCGACGCGTGAGCCGCGGATCCGCCGACTCCGAGTATGAACAACCGGCCGCCGCGGTCACGCACGGCGGCGAGACCGCGTACGCAGTCCTCGACCGCCGTCCGGTCTACCGCGGAAATTATTGCCACCGTCTCATACAGGAATAGGTCGCTGAAGGTCGGGTCTCCGCCCGGCGTCGCCTGTGGTGCGGGCTGTCGCTGTCCCGGGGGGTCAGGAGTGTCACAGGTCCCCGAAATGATACCCGGTAGAAAATCGTCCGTCATGATGCACCGCCGCTACCCTCGAACGAAGACATCCGTCGGTCCGCTCCGCCCCGCCACTCGACGGAAACCGGCACGCGAGAGGTGCTCGACCACCGCCGCCTCATCGACGTATTTGCGATGGATCTCGATGATGAGAAGGCGTACCCGGGCCAGCCATGGCGTCGTACCACGGAGCACCTCCGCCTCCGCGCCCTCGATATCCATCTTGAGGATGTCGACGGTCTCGATTCCGTGTCGGTCGAGCAGGTCGCCGACCGTGACGCACCGAACGGGAACTTCGGGCAGTTTCAGCGTCCCCTCAAGCCGGTCAGAGCCCCCCTCGCGGGCCTGTGCGACATCCGCGCTTGTCGAGCTGGAACTCCACCACTCGTTCGGGTACAGGGTGACCGAACCGTCGACGGCGCCGATCGCCGCATCCTCGACGAGCCAGTTGAAATCGTTGAGGCGGGCATTCACCCGTAACAACTCGGCGTTGTCCGCGACCGGTTCCACCGCGAGCAGCCGGGCTGCCGGAAAACGGGCCTGGAAGTAGAGCGCGGACAGTCCGATGTTTGCGCCGAGATCGACGATCGTCGTGGGCGGCGGGATATTGGCTGCATAGTCAAAATCATAGATCCGCTGCACGAAGTTCTCGCGCAGAATGTAGAGATCGCTTTGGTTGTGGCGAAATCGTGCACGCACGACCGTGTTACCGATGTTGAGGGATATCGTCGAGGTTCGGCGGGACACCATCGGATGCAGGAACATACCCGCGTGGTAAGCCGCGATCCAGAAGAAGGCGGGTGCGAGATATCTCGGCCGGAAGACCCGGGCCGCTCGCTGGAGTTCCCCCACGCATTCGGACAGCTCGCGGCCGACCAGCTGCCCCCTGGTCATGGGACGGTCGCCGTCACGTCTGAGGTAGTGAGACGTCAGTAACGGGATATTTCGGGTTCCCCCGGTTCGAGACTTCATGCCTTCGTTCCTTTCACCTGGCATTGTCGATGGTAGGAGCTTCGGCGACGCGATGGGTTGGACTGCGGGCCGGTACACCGAACCAGCCGTATGTATCCGGAATCAGCCCGTCGCAGATACCGAGATAACGGTTCCGCGCAGCCGCGGTCACCGGCCCGGCCAGACAGGTTCCGACCGACCGGCCGTCGATCGCCACAACCGGCACGACCTCGGCAAGTGTCCCGCACAGGAACACCTCGTCGGCCAGATAAAGCTCGGTACGCGGGATATCCCGCTCGATGACCTCGAGTCCGAGGTCCTGTTCCAGCACTTCGATCAGGTTGGAGCGGGTGATTCCCGCGAGTATTCCGGCGGACAGCGGCGGGGTGATCACCTGCTCGCCGCGGACCATGAAGAGGTTCGCACCGGTCGCCTCCGTGACCCTGCCCTGTTCGTTGAGGAGTATCGCCTCGTCCGCGCCCATGTCCCGTGCCTCCAGCAACGGCAGCCGAAAGGCATGGTAGGCCGATCCGGCTTTGATCAACGGGGAGAACACCAGGTCGCCGCCGCGCCGCCAGGTGCTCACACAGACGCGGATTCCGTCTGAGACCTTGTCCGGCCGCCTGACGGGCAGCGCCGCCACATAGGCGCCTGTCACCGTGTCCGAGAGGTCGACACCGTTGCGCCCGTGTTCGACGTAGAGCGTGGGTCGCAGGTAGAGATGCCCCTGCCCGGCGAAGGCAACGAGAAGGTCGTCAATCGCCGCGACCAGGGCCTCCTGCGAATAGGCCGTCGGCATCCGCAGCAACGCGGCCGACTCGAACAGGCGACGCAGGTGCGCAGCGCCGCTCAGCACGCGGTGGTGCCCGTCCGGATGTTGGTAGGCACGGATCCCTTCGAACACGTTCGCACCACGGGTCGCGAGCTCGGTCCAGACGTGCACCGTGGCCTCCGCCCAGGGCCTGATCGCTCCGTTGAACCAGATGACAGGCGGCGGTTCCGGAGCCATCACAGGCTCTCCAGCCATCACAGGCTCCCCGCTGAGCGCGGAATCGCCATCCGGGGGCAATCGGCCGGCAGCGCGCTTTCCGCACCCGGTCCGGCATTTTCTCCTGGTCCGGCATGTGCGCTCCGTCCGGCATCCAGGCCCGACGGGACGCCGGTGACCGACTGGACATCGGCGAGCCTGACCACGTCACCAGTGGCGGCGGAGGTGTAGGCCGCCTCGATGAGGCGCATCGCCGCAACCCCGTCCGCGCCCGTTCCCTCCATCGGCGTCCCTTCCGGGTCCATCGGATTTGTCGACATTCCACCGATCACCGCATCGATGGCAATCACCGTGTCGATGAAATGCCGCCATTCGGCCGCCCACGACGAGTCCGTCCCGCGGAACTCCGTCACCTGCTCGGTGAACGGACCGAACGGGTCGCGTCTGCCGACGTGCAGAGTCTCGATGCCGTAACTGGCACCGAGGCCGGACACCTCCACGTAGCCCTCCGAGCCGTACAGGTCCAGCTGGAATCGGTTCCGCCACTGCGCAAGCGAGGACAGCACGGTCGCGCAGAACCCGTCCGTCTGTCGCAGCACCGCGAGCCCGGTATCCTCCAACGGCGCGATCTCAAACACGGTCGACGACCGAACTCCGTACACGCTCTCGAAATCGCCGGCGAGCCAGCGGAAGAGATCGACGAGGTGGATGCCCTGTTCCATCAGCTGGCCGCCGGCGGCTCGGGCGGGATCGGACCGCCACTCGCCCTCGAGGCCCGGGCGTCCACAGATGCCGTAGCTGCCGCGGCCGTGGACCGGGCTGCCGATCACCCCGTCGGCCACCAGCCGCCGCGCTTCCCACAGCGCGGGATGATGTCGATGATTGAACCCGCATTTGAGTAGGACGCCCGCGTCCCTGGCGATGTCGACGAGTTGCTGGGCGGTCGCGGCGCTCTGCGTGAGTGGCTTCTCGCACAGGACGTGCTTGCCGGCGCTTAATGCGGCCCCTCCAACGGCAAGGTGCAGGTCCGGCGGTGTGCACACCACGACGACGTCGACCTCGTCGGAAATGATTTCGGACTGCCAGTCGTCGGCGGCCCGTGCGTTGGTGCCATGCGCGAGCCGGCGAGCGGCGTCCAGATCGGCTCCGACGACGACCGCGAGGGTGGTCGAGGGATGTCCGGTGATACTGGGCAGCCGCCGTCGGGCCTGCAGGCCTGTTCCCACCAGCGCGACCCGCATCACGCGGCTCCTCCGACGGCCTTCGAAGGCGACGCCGGGGTTCCCGGTCCGCGCAGGACCCCCACACCCGGCGTCCCAAGGCCTGCGGGACGTCGGCCTGGCACGAGATGGACCAGGCCGACGTCCACGACCGGTTCCGGCTCGAACACCGCCCACACGTCGAATACGACGCCGGCCGTCCGTTGAGAGGCGTCGACGCCCCCGGCCCGCATCGCGTCGGCGAGTGTCACCGGGTCGAGCCCGGCGGCCGCGTCCGGGCGCAGGATGACCACGGCGTCCGCGCCGTGTGCGGCTCGCAGAGCGGTCGGTACCAGCCGGAGGTGTCCGGACAGCAGCCGCCGCCGTTCCACGCCCTCGACCAGTGCCGGGTCGTAGCCGATGACGTCGGCGCCCTCACGACGCAGGTGCTCGGCCATGCGCAGGCCGGGCGCGTGCCGCAGCGTGTCGGTTCCCGAGGTGTAGACCAGCCCGATCAGCGCAACGCGGGCGTCGTGGAACGACATCTGCCCGCCCAGGAGGTCGACAAGGCTCCCGATGCGGGCATCGTTCACCTCGGCGACCGCGTCGACGACGCGGGTGGGTACACCCGTCCGTCTGCCGAGGGCGGCAAGCGCCGCGACATCGCGGGCGAGCGTCCCACCCGCGAACGGAGGGCCGGGCACGACGCGCGCGCCGGGGCCGATACGGGTGTCCGCACGCATCACCCGCGCGATGACATGTGCGTCGGCGCCGATGGCCGCCGCAATGTCACCCAGCTCGTTGGCCAGGCTGATCGACGTCGCGAGGAACGTGTTGATCGCGTGCTTCGCCATCTCCGCGGACCGCAGATCACAGCTGATCGGGTCGGGCGAGAAAGGCGCCAGGACCGTTCTGGCGAGCTCCGCGGTGACCGGATCGGATGCACCGATCACGGTGACGTCCGGCCGGGCGAAGCGGGCCAGCGCCTGACCGAGCCGCAGGTTCTCCGGGATGTAGACGACCGCGGCGAGTGGCAGGCCGCAGTGGGCGGCGAGCTGTTCGGATGTCCCCACCGGCACTTGGGCGCTGATGAACAGCGCGGCGTCGGGGGCATGGCGGATCACCGTCTCCGCATCGTCGAAAAGTGCCCCGAGCTCGGTCCGGCCTTCCGCGTCGACCGGAACGTCATGAGTGATCCAGACGATGTCGACGTCACGGGCGGCGGCGGGAGACGCGGACACGACCAGTCGTCCCTCCGCCTGCTGCCGGGCGAGAAGATCATCGAGACCGGGCTCGCTCAGTGGCGCATGACCGTCTCGCAGCCGCTCGACGGCGTCGGCGTCGGCGTCGATGCCGACCACCCGGTAGCCTGCGGCGGCGAGGCTCGCCGCGGTGACACAGCCGAGATGCCACAGCCCCACGACGGCGATCCGGAGCGTGCTCACCTCGCCGTCTCCGTCTTGGCGGACTCCGACGGAGCCAGGCCGAGATGGGCGACCATCCGGTGGGCGGCCACCCGCACCGCCGTGTCGGAACTGTGCCGCGGCTGCCATCCGAGTGCCCGAACCGTACCGACGTCAAGATTGACCACGGGTTGATCGCCGGGCCAGCCGACGGAACCGCCGGTGAAGCTGTGCCGGACGTCGGACAGACCCATGGCGCCGGCGACCTCATGAGCCACTCGAGTGATTCCGGTGGCGTCGGCGCCGCCGAGGTTCACCAGCACGCAGGGCTGGTCCGGGGTCGGTCGAGCCCGGTCGAACACCGTCATCATCCCGTCGATGCAGTCCTCGACCAGAAAGTAGTTCTTTGACTGTCGACCGTCACCAAGTATCCGCAGTCTCTCCGGATCGTCGGCCAGTCGATGTGCGAAGTCCCGGATCGCACCCCGGCACATCCGGGCGCCGAGCACGTTGCCGAGCCGGAAGATCCATGCGTTCAGGTCGAACAGGCTGCAGAACCCGCTGATGAAAGCCTCGGCCGCGATCTTTCCTGCCGCGTAGAAGGACAGGGGTAACAGCGGACCGGCCTGCTCACCGACAGGCCGCCGTGCGAGGTTCCCGTACACCGAGCCGCTGCTGGTGAAAACGAGGTCACGAACGCCGTGGTCGACCATCGCGTCGCACACGTTGCGGGTGCCGATGACGGCGGCCTCCAGATCGAGCCACGTGTCGTTGATCCCACCGGGGATGTCCGCGTTGCCCGCCAGGTGCCACACCATTCCCTGACCCCGGACCGCGTCGGCCACCGCGCCGGTGTCGGTCAGGTCCGCGATGATGGTCCGTACACCTCGGGCGGCGGCATCGCGCAACCAGCCCGCGTCCCCGCTGGAGACGTTGTCCAGCACCGTCACCTCACGGCCCGCCGCCGTCAGCACGTCGACGAGGTGGGTCCCGATGAACCCGGCTCCACCGGTTACCAGCACCCGAGCGGGCACCCGCTCCGGCACGATCACGGTGGCCGGGGCCGTCGGGGGAACTGTCGAACCGTCGCCGATCGTCGTGCTCACGGCCGTCCTCCCACCGAGTCGTGCCCGGTCGCGGCGACGGCCGGGAGCGTCGTCCGCCATGCCCGATGGATGTCCATGACCGCTTCGCCGGCCGCGAGGAGATCCGCGACCGCCTGGAACCCGGTCGTTGCAGGAACGTCCTGCCCGACCAGAATCGGGAGAAACCCGTACGCATGCGCCGCCACGATGTCCTTGGCCACGTCGTTGCCGACGAAGACAACCGTGTCCGCCGCGTCGATGCCCGCCTCCCGGACAAGGCAGGCGAACGCCTCCGGGGAGGGTTTACGCCAGCCGCATTCGCTGGAGAGCACCACCATGGTCAGGAACGCCAGGATGCCGGACGCGTCCAGAACTCGACGCACGAACGACAGCGGCAGCGAGGAGTTCGACAGGGCCACGATCTGGATCCCCGCGCGGTGCAGGTCGGCGAGCAGCTCGAGCGCGCCCGGTAGCGGCACGAGGAAGCGGGTGTCATCGCCTCCGACGAGCTGCCAGGTGATCTGTTCGACAACGGCTCGGGAACAGGTCGGCAGATGTTTCGCAAGGTACCCGTCAATGATCTCCGATGCCGGGGTCTGGCGTTCCCCGGGCGCGGTCTCCGCTTCGAACAGCATCCCGAGAAGGGCGAAAAGATGGTTGTTGAATTCGACGGAGGTGACTCCGAGTCCGGCAACATCACTTTCGGTTATCGGGGTGAGTGGCGGGACATCCTCGCAGACAAGGGTTCCACCGAGGTCGAAGGCCACCCAGAAGGAACGCGCGCCCGCCGGTGACGGGGCCGCCGGACGGGCCTGGGCCGCGGACCCACTCGGGTGGCTCATCGCCGGAACCCTCCCTCGCTGGCGATCGTTTGCCCGGTGATCCACTCTGCGTCCTTGCCGAGTAGGAAGCAGACGAGCCGTGCGGCATCCGACGGGGTTCCCCACCTACCGGCCGGGAACATCCTGCGTACGCCATCCCACTCGTCGCCGGTGAGGTAGCCGGTGTCCGTCGGGCCCGGATTGACGCAGTTGACCCGTACCAGCCGGTCGGCGAGAGCAGCCGCGGCCTGTGCGCACAGGCCACGGACGGCGTCCTTGCTGACCGCGTAGGCGATCTCCTCGGTCATGGGACCGAGATACTGACCACTGGTGAGCAGGACCACCGAACCCGCCCGCGTGTGCGGCAGCTGGTCGACAAAACCTTTGAGCAGCAGCATCGATCCCCGCACGTTGACCGTCAGGTGACGGTCGATGTGCTCGGCGGTCCACTTCTCCAGCGGCGCCGCGACGGAATACGCGTGGTTGACGACGAGCCCGTCGATCGGACCGGCCGCCGCGGTCGCGGCGCGCAGCATCCGGTCCGGTCCGTGCGGGTCAGCGAGGTCGACGGGGGGAAGCGCCGTCGCCGGCAGGCCCTGTTCGCGCAGCCGTGCGGCGAGCGCCTCCGGGCCCACCGCCGGGCCCGCGTCCGGATACCCCTGCTCGACGTCATAGCCCGGCAGCCCGGTCAGGATGACGGCCGCCCCCGCCCGCGCACACTCACCGGCGATCGCGTACCCGATGCCACCCGGCCGGCTCACTCCGGTGATCAGAACCCGCCGTCCCGCGAGTGCTCCTTCGGCGAGCCCGGCCGGATGACTGTCCGGTGACCGTTGCGGAATACCCTGCGCTGACCGTCCGATCACGTGTCCACCCTTTCGAACAACTGATTACGATCAAGATCGGTGTCTGTGGACCGGTATCCCAGACCGGCGAGGAAACCCGTCAGCTCCCCGCTGCCGGTACCCGCCCGGGCCAACAACCGTTCCCGGCACTCCACGATCAGTGCCCGGGGCCTGAACGTGGTCAGCGACGCCGCCATACCGGCGAGAGCCGCGAGCTCGGCCCCTTCGACATCAATCTTCACAACATCCATTCGGGTGAGCCCCGCTGCGCGCGCCCAGCCGTCGAAATCCATGACGCGCACGGTTGCGATCGCCTCGCCGAGGCCGTACTGGGAACGCACTCCGGCGTCGTCCGCGCCCCACTCGGGATCGGTGTAGAGCGTTGCCTCACCTGTTGCCTCACCCAGCGCGAGGGGAACAGCGGTGACGCGCAGCCCGTTGCGCCGGGCGTTGTCCACCAGCCGCGAGTGGCTGTCCGCGGCGGGTTCGAACGCGATCACCCTGCCGTGGCCCTGCCGGTCGAGCGCCGCGGCAGCGGTCAGAGCATGGACGCCGACATGCGCCCCGACGTCGACGAAGACGTCGCCAGCGCGCAGATTGCGCCGCAACCAGTCGAGTGTGGCCGGTTCATAGGTACCCGTGAAGTAGACCGACCGCTGCAGGTTGTCCCGAAGGTCCAGTTCCAGGCGCAGGCCGAGCCGACGGGTTCGGACCACGGGGCTGCGGGTCCACCACGGCTCGGGCAGAGCTCGGAATCGGATGCGGACGCCGGGGTGCGGCGGGTTCCCGGGGAAGGCGGCCGGCCGTGGCGGTGTCGCGGTCCGCCGTAATGGTTGCTCGGCGGGCTCGGCGGGCGGTGAACCGCTGACGGAAGGTGTGCCGGAGACCAGACGGTAGCTGCTGCGTGCGTGTCCGCCGGGCCGCAGGGATGCCAGCCGCATCACCACGGCCACGGCCGGGCGGCATCGCTCGACCCCCACATGTTGCCCGACCCGCACTATCGCGGACCACATCGCGGCTCCGGGCCACGAGTCGGCCGGCGGCCCGGGGGCGGCCGTCATGGCAGCAGGTCCGTGATGCGACAGCCGGCCCGCAGCAACCCGACCTGGTCGACGGTTCGCAGCGATCCCTTGCCGAAGGTGGCCACCGGCGCCTCGACCGAGATGTACCGGACGAGCCGTTGCATCGGGAGAAACCCGTCGTGCGCCCCACCGAGCCGGAAGACGTTGGCCAGGCCGGCGTCGACGATCCGGCTCACACCCCTGGCTGCCAGGTCGTCGTGGAGCCCTGTGAACCGTTCCATCGGGTGGAGCGCCACCGTCTGAGTCCGCGGACCGACGTAGGACAGGATCGCGCGCGGGTCCTCGATCGGATGGACGTACACCGTCCGGCACAACGAGTGGTGCTCAGGGCCGTCCGGGTCCGCGACGACGACGCTCCAGGTCGCCTCCGGTGCGCCGACCACCTCATGGCCGAGGACCTCCTCCTCCAGCCGGGTGAGGCTGACCCGGGCCACGTGGTCGGTGGACCTCGCCCTCGGCGGGAGCAGTTCGGTGAACTCCTCCAGTGCCGCGGTGAGCGCCCGGGTGAAATCGGCGGCGATCGACGTCTCGACGAAGACCCTCTGGACGGAGAAGCATGCCTCCTGGTCGTAACGGCTGACGTCGTGCGCGACCCGGCGTGCCGCGTCGAGGATGTGATCCCTGCCGTCGCCGGGCCCGACGAGCGCGAGGCTGAATCTGGGGCCGAACGGTAGGAACGACGCTTCCGGGGATGTCTGGGCGTGCACCGCACGGATGGCCTGCGCGCCGCCCCATGCGCAGACCCCGTCGGCCTGCGCGATCAGTTCCTTCCCCGCGGGATTGTCCCGGCCCCAGTAGATCGCACTGACCGCCCGCGCGACCGGATGCCCCGGGTCGACGTCGAGGAAGCTGAGCGCGAGCGAGACCGGCGTCACCGGGTCCCGTCCGGACGGCTTCACGACGCTGACGTTCTTGGTCAGCAGCGCGCGGACGATGGACAGCACGCCCGACATGGGCACGTTGCCTGCGACGGTGTGCACCACGAGCCCGAGCGGGCCGGCGTGCAGTTCGCAGTCCTCGCTCGGTACCCAGCGGTCGACCAGGTGCCGGTTGCCGATCTCGGCGGCGAGCTGGTCGGCGAGCAGAGTGTGCCCGGACAGGTAGAGCGCGATCCAGTCCGCCTCGGTCTCGGCCTCCTCGACGGAGAACCCGACCAACGTCGACAGCTGCCGGACGAACAGCAGACGCCGGGCGTACTCCCTGCTCCGCCAGTTGCGCCCGACCTGGTGCAGGAAACTCAGAATCTCGTCGAGCGGAACCGGGCGCAGAAGGTCGCGGTCGATACCGCGTATCTGTGCGAGCGCCTCCGCGTCCAGCTCGGGTACCAGCGCCACCCGTCCGCTCGGCAACGTCAGCCGTGTCCGGACACCCCCGCGCACGCGGCCACCCGCGATCACAGCTGGTAGTTGGGTGACCTCCGCGTCCGTCAGGGTCCCGGCCATCGTCAGATCACCGCCCCACTGGAACGGGCGGCCGACGAGTGTGCCTCGGCCCGCTCCCGTGCCCGTTCCTGCACGGTGAGGGTGACGAGTTCGTCGAAGCCGGGCTCGGCGATGACAGGAAGGTCGTCCTGCGTGGCCACGACCTCGGCTATCCTGTCCTGCGGGCACAGTGCGACCGTGGTCAGCATGCGCAGCAATGTGCGCAGCGCCACAGGATTCGCCGAGATCCGATGTTGCCCCTCGGGCAGGCGAACGATGTACCGTTCCCCTCCCGCGCCGAGCCGGAATATGCCTTCGACCTGCTCGGCGTCCACCCACTCGTCGGACACGGACACGAAGTTGATGACAGGCACCCGGACGGACAGCAGGTCGATGACCGTCTCTTCGGCGCCTCCCCAGCGCTGGTCGCGCTCGTCGAGCCACACCGCTCTCGGGTCGCAGACCTGGCCCTCTATCGTGATGGTGGCCGGAAGCTCGTCAATCGTCCACGTGGAGTAGTCGGTACCGAGGGCCTGGGCCAGGGTGCGCCGGTAGTCGACGACGCCGACGAGCAGGACGAGACGGGCAAACCCGCTGCCGCGGGTCGCGAGGCGGACGGCGGCCCTGGCCGCCAGACTCGAGGCGACCGCCACGGGCGTCTCGCCGGGGTTCTCCTTCTCGGCGAGTTCACGGACGGCCTGGAGGCTGTCGCTCAGAGCGGACAGCGAGAAGGAGCCCACGTTGCCGTCGCTGAGCCCGGGATGGCGGACCGGGTCGAACCGGTAGACCAGCGCCCCGTTCGCGACCAGGTACGCCGCGATCGCGCCCATGTGCCGCATCCGCTGGGCGAAGCCACCCGCGAGCACGACGACGCCACGAGGAGTGCTCCTGGGCTCGGAGCGCCAGACGACGACTCGCGAACCGTCGCCGGTATACGCCACGAGCTGGTCGCTGTGCAGGTGCGTCGTGGTCATGGCCGGATCCCCGGCGATCGGGCGGGTCTCGCGACGGTGGCGAGCGAACGGTTCACGGCGAGGCCTCCCCGAGGTCGAAACGGTCCTGCATCTTGAGCGCACATCCGGCGTCGGCTGGTCCGTCCAGACGTCTGGTGATCTCAACGAGCCGACCACCCGATCCGCACGGACACCGCCCGGGAGTGATCCTGCCGAGATCGTCACCGACGATGAAGCAGGGGTAACTGACGGCGGTGGGGTCGAGGTAGGACAGCAGCCCCGGCTCCCCGTCAGACAGCGGTTCCAGGCGTTCGTTCCGGGTCATGGGATACAGCCACGGCGGAGCGTGCTTGCGGCCTGCGGCGCATTCCATGAGGACGCTGTTGAGTTCGACCTGGTTGAACGCGTCGCGCAGACAGGAGGCGTCGGGCAGTCCCAGCGCCGTGATCGCGGTTCGGGTGAACGTCGGGCCATCGAGCGCGGCGTGGGATTTCCAGCCACCACCGGTGATCACGGTGATGTTCGAGCCGTCAACGGATATCCGGCGTTCGGTCAGGTACGCGGCAAGCGCACAGACGAAGACCGGCGGGCCGACCACGAACGCCCTCCCGACGTCGCGGGAGGCTCGCGCCACATGGGCGGCGGCGCCGGCCAGATCCAGACGGCCGTCCACGACATAGTGGCCCGTTTCCGAGATGATCTCGATGAGGCTCATCACGTATCCGAACCAGATGTCGCCGGCCTGCTGCCGGGACGGCCCGAGGTTGATGATCTGCGCGTCGTCGGCATCGGTGTCCTCGTTCGCGTCGAGCAGTCGCAGCCCGACGCGCACCGATCCGAGCAGCCGCTGGAGCGTGGTCTCGTCCCGTGGTACGAGACTCAGCCTGCCGTGCGTGCCGCTGCTCAGAAACGTGCGGACGACCTGGCCACCGGCATCGCTGGTCACGAGGGTCCGCTTGAACACCGACGTTGGGAGCACCGGCACCGTCGGCAGGTCACGCTCGTCCTGCAGCCGTTCGACGGTGAAACCCCGGCGTTCGACGAGGCCGGCGTACAGGGGCGAGCGCTCGGCATGGAGAGCCACCGCATCGCGGATGACCCTCAGCCGCACATCTCGCTCCTGGTCCTCGGCGAACTCGAAACAGGAACCCTCGGAGAACACCAGCGCGTCGAGTTCGTGGACGGCGGGAAGGTCGCTGGTGGTCAGCGGCCCGGCCGGCGCCAGGCTGGTCACGTCCGGCTCGCCGGAACGGGGTTGTGCTCGGCGGCCGTCGACAGGGCCGGCGCCACCTCCTCCGCGAACCGCCACATCGCCTCGACGACCCGGCCTTCGTCCGCAGGGCCCTCGAAACCGCAGAGGAAGTGCTCGACTCCGGTGCTCTCGGCCAGTGCCCCCAGTTTGTCGATGCACTCGTTCACCGTGCCGACCGGATTGAGCGATAGCAGCCGATCGACCGATGACTGGTCCATGGTCCCGTCCGTTGCCGCCCGTCCCCGGACGATCTCGCGTTCCCACTCGTGGACCTGATGGTCGTAGTTCCCCAGCCGGCGCAACGCGTCCAGTTTGAAGAAGACGTTCTGGGCCTCCCGCCGCCACCAGGTGAGGTGCGGACGGACGGCGTCCACGGCCTCCTGACGGGTATCCGCGGGAAAGGCGATGCAGGCCGCGACATGCCCGCCGGCGGGCTCGGGCGCGCCGGCGGATTCTCGTAGTTCGTCGTAGAGCTCGATCTGGGACTGCAACGTCTCGTGTTCCAGCCAGTACGACAGCATCATCCCCATCCCGAACCGCGCGGCCAGTTCCACGCTGCTCGGCGACTGACACGCGTAGTAGAGGGGCGGGCGGTCCGTCAACGGGCGCGGGTTCACCGCGACCGTCGGCAGTTCGATGAGTTCGGAGCTCCAGTCGAACGGTTCGCCCCGCCATGCGGTGGTGATGATGTCGAGCCACTCCTTCGTGATGAGGTGGCTTTTCTTCGGATCGGCGCCGAAGGCGGCGAAATCCCGCTCGCCGCCACCGCGGCCGATACCGACGTCGAGCCGACCACCGCTGAGCTGGTCGACCAGTGCCACGTCCTCCGCGAACCGGAGCGGGTGGTAGAGAGGCAGCACGCATACCGCGGTGCCGACCCGCAGGGTGCGGGTGCGGCCGAGCAGGTACGAGGCCATCGTGAGCGGTGACGGGCACAGTCCGTACGGGGTGAAGTGGTGCTCGAGCAGCCAGATCCCCTCGTAACCGGCCCGCTCCGCGACCTCCGCGAGTCGTGTCGCCCGTTCGAGGGTCTCGGTCTGGGTGAAGGCATCGGGCTGGGCACAGGTCAAAATCGCGCTGAACTTCATTCGGCTCTCCCTGGGTGGCGCACACGAACAGATCCGGCCGCGGTCACCGGGACCGCGTCGGGTTCTGCCATGTCGGCCGATGGTTGGGGTGCGTGGTCCTGGGACACGGCGGTGCGCCATGCCCGCAGGACGGCCGGGACACTGCCGGGAAACGCAACGCGTGCCGGCATGCAGGA